>NZ_JBEZUT010000037.1:0-38243 GCF_040636595.1 Kitasatospora sp. NPDC036755 | reverse complement strand
GCCCCGACCCAGCGCCCGAATTCCGACTCACCGAGCCCGAGCGGGTGCTGCAGCAGCGGAAGCACGGCGATCGCCAGCGTCCCGCACAGCGTGGCTCACCGGCGAGCAGCACCGGCAGGACGATCAGCGCCCCGCCGCCGAACATCGCGCCCATCACCCCGCCCGAGGGGTGTCCGGCGGCGATCAGCCGGCCGCCGATCAGCGAGTACACGGCGTAGGAGAGCCCGGACAGTGCCGCGAGCAGCACTCCCAGCGGGTCCACCGCCGTGCCGTCCCCGGCGAGTTCGGGGCCGAGCACCAGGACCGTGCAGCCGAGCACGGCGAGTGCCGTGGCCCCGGTCCACCGCCCGCCGGGCCGTCCTTGCCGGGCGAGCAGGCCGAGCAGCCCGGTGAAGACGGGCGCGCTGCCGAGGGCGATCACGGTGGCCACGGCGACGCCCGTGCGGCTGACCGCCGGGTAGAAGGTCAGCGGGTAGCCCGCCACCGCGACGGCCCCGGCCGCGAGCAGCCACCGTTCGCGCGGCGCGCACGCCCGGGGCAGCACTCGCGCGGAGCGGTCGGTGAGGAACAGCAGCAGTCCGCCGAGCACCAGCCCGGCGGCCCCGATCCCGGCTGCCGGGGCGCCCGCGGGCGCCAGCGAGCTAGCCGTCCCGGTGGTGCCCCAGAGGACGGCGGCGATCAGGATGGGCGGCGCGCCACCGCCGGCGCGGGCGCGGCGGGGGCTCGTGGGCAGGGTGCGGGCAGGTGAGGACGAGCGATTCGGCACAGTCGTGAACTTCCGTCGTCGAAGACCGTCAGGGAGGGGGTTTCGAGAACGGGCGCACGCCGTCGGCCCGCGGCGGCCGCCATCGGGCCGAGCCGGGGTCGTGGGGGGTCAAGCCACCGTCGGGTGCGCCCGGTCAGGCGCTGAGCGGTGGCAGTACGACGTGCCAGTACAGGTTCACGCCCCGATGGTACCCACGGCCCGCGTGAGAAGTCGGCGGGCCCGACTTCTCACGCGGCTCCGGTCGTTGATGCGTCCTTGACTCGATGTATACCTGCCGCTTCCACCGTGACGGGAGAGCACGTCCCCCAGCGGAAGGAAGAACCCCCATGCGCATGCACGGTCTCCTCGCGGCACTCGTGGTGTCGACGGCGGCCCTCGGCCTGGCCGCACCGGCCCCGGCCGCCACCCGGAGCACGGACACGACCGCGGCCACGGACACGGCTGCGGCCGCCAAGCCGATCGAGAAGGTCAGCGGCCTGAGCCACGTCCTGATCAACCCGGCGAACGCCGCCGACACCACCTGGAACCCGGAGCCGAGCTCGCTCGGCGGCCGGCCGCTGACCCTCCACGCGACCGCGCCCACCGTCGGCGCCGGGGCCGGCGCCAAGGCCGACGCGAAGGCCGCCGACAGCCCGATGGCCGCCGCCAAGGCGAGCGTCTGGGGCACCACCGGCCGGCTGCTCACCGGGGGTGGTGTCTGCACCGCCAACGTCGTCTCCAGTGCCAACCGCGACGTCATCGCCACCGCCCGGCACTGCGTGGAGGGCGGGCACGACTTCCAGTTCGCCCCCAACTACGACGCGGGCAACGCCCCCTACGGCTGGTGGACCTGGCGTTCGGCCGTCTGGGTCACCACGCCCGCCCCGCAGGGCGACATCGCCTTCATCGTGCTGAACACCAAGGACGGCCGGCACATCGCGGACGTCGTCGGCTCCACCGGCATCGGCTTCAACCGGGACATCAACAACTACGCGCACATCATCGGCATCCCCGGGGTGGTCCCGGCCACGAAGGAGCACGCCCTGTGGTGCGGCGGCCAGCCGGTGGCCGGCCCGGAACAGCCGTCGACCGCGCGGATCGACAACTGCATCGGCCTGGGCGGGGGTGCCAGCGGCGGGCCGTTCATCGTGGACTACGACCAGAACGACGGTTCCGCCGTGCAGACCGGCGACTTCGTCACGGGTGACAGCTGGCAGGGCAAGTGGTGGGCGGTGAGCGCCTACTACGGCGACGACGCCTACAACGCCTTCAACGGGGCGCAGCACTCCTGACCGCCCGCCCCACGCGCCCCCGGGAGGCCGCTCCGCCCCTCCCGGGGGCGCGCCCGCTCACCCGTGCAACCACTCGGCGGCCGGTCCGGCGCCTCGGCCGGTAGCGGAACGTCGAGTGCCCCCTACGCTGAGTGTCGGCCCCGTCGGCTCACCGGAAGGACCCGCTCGTGCGCCGTTCCCGCCTCGCGCTGTCCCTGGCCCTGACCGTCGTGATCGCCTCCGGCCTGATGGCCGTCGACGTCGCGCGGGACGAGCCGTACCTGTCCGTGAGCCTGCCGGTGCTCCGCGATCCGGAGGCCCAGCAGCTGCTCCACCGCATGACGGACCCGGTGCAGGACTGGGTGGAGTCCGGGGATCCGGCGGCGGCGGGCTACGCCGGGACGGTGATCGACGCGGCGAACCAGCACGCCGACGTCTACTGGAAGGGCGAGGCCCCGGCCCGGGTCCGCGCCCTGCTCGACGCGAACGCCGCGGCCGCCGCGAACGGTGCGAGCGCCGGCCCCGGCTACAGCGTGGACGTCCACCGGAGCCCGTACTCGCGGGCGGAGATGCGCGCCGCGATCGACCGGTTCACCGCCGCCGTGGAGCGCGACGCGTGGACGTCGATCGGCCCGCAGGAGGACGGCGCCGCCATCGCGATCACCTACGAGCCGGCGAAGGCCAAGCGGCTGACCGGCGGTGAGGCGACCGTGCAGGCCTACTCCTCGCAGGCCGCCGAGATCGCCGGGATGCCGGTGACGGCCAGCGTGGAGGGAACGCCGGTCGCGCTGTCCGGCAGCCGGCACTCCGACAGCGCGCCGTACTACGCGGGCGCCGAGGTGAGCACCGGGAAGGCGTCGTTCTGCTCGACGGCGTTCAGCGGCTGGAAGGGCGGGACGAAGGTGGTGCTGACCGCCGCGCACTGCGGCGGCGGCCGGTACTACAACGGCACCGGGAGCTACATCGGCGACCTGTCCTCGGTCGGGGACGGCCTGGACGTCGGCATGATCGCCGTCAACGGGAGCGGCGGCGGCCGGTTCTACGACGGCGCGTGGTCGGACGGGGGCGGCTCGTCCCGGCACACGTACGGCGCCGGACGGAACAACGTCGGGGACCTGGTCTGCCTGAGCGGCGCCCAGTCGGGGTGGAAGTGCGACGTGCGGATCAAGCGGGTCGACGTGGAGACGAAGAACGACGAGGGCACGAGGATCAAGCCGGTGGACGTCGCGGAGTCGAAGGGCGGGGACCGCCGGGCGATCGCGGCGAAGGGCGACAGCGGCGGCCCGGCGGTCGCGAACCCGTCCGGCCCGAACGGCGACATGGAGGCCCGCGGCGTGATCGTGGCGGCGAGGTCCGAGGTCGCCTGCCCGGCCGGGTCGACGGCGCACCCGACCACCTGCTACTCCCAGGTGCTGTACGTGCCGATGACCCCGGTGGTGAACACGATGGGCTTCTCGCTCTCCTGACCCAGCGGGCCCGGAGCGCCCTCACCGCTCCGCCTCGCCACCTGCGCCCGCGCTGCCCTGTCCAGGGGCGGCGGATCTCACGTGGCCCCCGCTCTTCGGGCTCTTCCAGCGGCGGGATGCGCGAGCCGTACCGCATCCGCAGCTCCTCCTCGTCGAGCAGCACACGCTCGGTGCCACATTCCGTGATCCCGAGGTCCGCGGCCCGCGGCAGCTCGATGAGCTCGGGATGCCGATCGAGATCCTCAAGGGACCGTGTCGTGCCGAGCGTGCCCATGCGCCGCCCGAACAGGAGACTCCGGGCGAACAGGCCGCCCCGTGCCGGTGGGGTCCCCGGGGCTCCACGCACCGAGGGCCCGGGATCGGCGCAGGAAGTCGGCGGGCTCGACTTCCTGCGCGACAGGTAGGGCCGGGTCAGCCGTGGGGGTTGGCGGGGGTGGGGAGGGCGAGTTCGCACCAGACGGTCTTGCCGATGTAGTCGTCGCCCCGGAGGTGGGCGCCCCAGGAGGTGGCGAGGGCGGCGACGAGGGCCAGGCCCCGTCCGGACTCGTCGGCGGGCGTGGCGTCCCGGAGGGTCGGGAGGTCGGAGTTGGCGTCGGAGACCTCGATCCGCAGGAGGGAGGGGGTGGGGAGGAGGACGCGCACCCCGATCATCCGGTCACGCGGGCCCCGGGCGTGCCGGCAGGCGTTGGTGACGAGCTCGCTGAGGAGGATCAGGGCGGTCTCGGCGGAGTCCACGGGCACCTCCCACTCGAAGGCCTGCCGGATGAAGCGGATCCGGGCGCGGCCGGCGCTACGGGGGAGGCGGGGGAACATCCACTCGACGAGGTCGGCGGGCTGAGTGAGCATCAGAGTCCTTGGTGGGGTGTACGGACGGCTTCACTCGGGAGGGCTGAGTTCGGCCATTTCACCCTTCAAGCGTCGGCAGGCGGGCATAGCCTCAGCAGTAACGCCATATGTACAGCGAGAGCTTGAACCGCCCTGTGACCAGGGCAGGGAGGAGCGCAGGGCCTTGAGCACGCCGAAGGAAAACCCGATGTCGTGGAAGTACTGCGGCGACCAGCTCAAGCGATGGCGTACGAAAGCGGGCGTGACCCGTGAGCAGCTGGCCAGGGAGGCCTGCTACGACATCGAGAGCGTGCGGTCGATGGAGGCGGGGAGGCGGCGACCGTCGCTCAAGCTGCTACAGGCTGCGGATGAACTATGCGATGCGAAAGGGATGATCGTAGGGGCGGCCGACTATCTGGCGCCCGAGAAGTTCTCGTCCTACTCACGGGGATACACAGAGGCCGAACGTGAAGCGATCGCGTTCCACGCCTACTCGGCGCTGCTGATTCCGAGCCTGCTCCAGACAGAGGAGTACGCCCGCGAGACGATCAGCAACTCCTACCCGCCACTGGCCGACGAGACAGTGGCCGCTCGCGTCGCCGGTCGGATGCAGCGGCAGGAGAGGCTACACAACCGGCCAACTGTCCTTCATGGCTTTGTTATCCACGAAGCCGCACTCAGGGCTGCGGTTGGCACCAAGGATCTCATGAGGCGACAGCTCAATCACCTGCTCGACGTCGGCGAATTCCGCAACGTATCCATCCAGGCGCTTCCGATCGACCGGGCCGCCTACGCGGCACTCAACGGCCCGATGATCCTCTTGGAAACCCCCGACCATGAACAGCTCGCCTACGTTGAGGGGCAGGGAACAGGCATCCTGCACAGCGATCCTGAACGAGTGAACCTGCTGGCACAACGCCATGGCATGATCCGCACACAGGCCCTCAGCATCGAGGAGTCGAAGTCCTTCATCAGACGGATGGCGGAAGAGCTATGAAGTGGTCCAAGTCCAGCTACAGCACGACCGATGGCGGCGAGTGCGTCGAAGTCTCCGTCCACCCCTCCGCCATCCACGTCCGGGACTCCAAGGACAAGGCCGGCCCGACCCTCGCCTTCTCCCCCGAGGCCTGGTCCGCCTTCGTCTCGTTCGCCTCCGAAGCTCAAGCCGCGCAGGCCGAGTGACCCTCAATGGAACGGGTGGGCAACCACCTTCCAACCACCCCTGCAACCAGCACATATGACTTATCGTCACGACTACACCGCAGCCGGTTTCCCCGTGTAGCGTGCGCAGCAACGAAACAACCCCCGCCGGTGCGCCAACACCGAACGGGGGTCTGACCGGCACGATCGAAATGCGAGCTCGATCCTGTGGCTACCGACAACCCTACCGCCATGGCCGCCCCCGGGTACGGCAAGCAGTCCGCCCCGGAGCAACTCCCCCGCTCCGCCGCCGACTTCTCCCACCTCCCGGCCCGCGAGGCGTACCTCGCCTCGATCATCGACCACCTCCCCGACGGCGCCGCGATGGACGTGAAGACCCTCGCCGTCCTCCAGCCCCACTACGGGCAGATGGCCTGCCGCACGGCCCTCAACCGGCTCTCCGCCGCAGGTCACCTGCGTCGCGTCCGGGAGCGCATCACCGCCAAGGACTGCCGCTGGGTGTTCCGCACCTACTTCTCCCGTACGCCCCGCTCGGATGCCTGGTGGGCCCGTGTCCTCACCACCGGCGAGACGTCAACGCCCGCCGCCCCCGATCCCCCCGACGAGCGAACGCGCAACCGGACGCCCCTCCCCTCGGCCGCCTACGCCGCCCTCGCCGGCCTGGGCCACGCCGACCCCCGCCTCGCGCTCTCGGCCACCGACTGCACCGCCCTCGAACCGCTGGCCGCCGAGTGGCTGGCCCGGGGCGCCACCCCGGCCCTCTTCGCGGCCGCCCTCACGGCGGGCCTCCCGCCGGACGTCCACAGCCCGGCCGCCCTCACGCGTCACCGCCTGCTCGACAAGATGCCCCCGGAACGCCCGCCGCAGCCGGACCACCCGGCCCGGGTCCTCGAATGCACGGCCTGCCGCGCCCCCTGCCGCCCGCACGCCCTCCTCGGCGGCCTCTGCCGCGCCTGCCGCAGCGGCACCCCGACGCCCCCGACGCCCCCGGCACCCCCGCCGCCCCGCTCCCGGCTCTCCCCCGCCACCGTGCGCGCCCATGCCGCCCGAGCCCGTGAAGCCATGGTCACATCGCCGCGATTGTGAATATTCACAGGCGGCAGCGTTAACCTATGCAAAATCCAAAGGTGAACTAGATAACAAACCTTGCAATCAAAGACACCCGGTTTGCCCGCATGCTGAGATTCGTGCGATAGTCAGAGCAGCCCAACGGCGGGCGAGACAGCGCGCCGACCTGGGCCGATGACTTCGGCGGGCCCGACCTGGCACTGCCGACGCCCATCGCGCGGCACGCACCCCCTTGGCCGGCGCGATGACTTGCAGGGGCCCCCATCCGCCGGACCACGGCGAATCCGGGGGCCCCGCGTGTTTTCCGGGCCCTCGCGATGACCGGGGAGGGCCACAGACCCCTCAGGGCCGCTCGCGCACCTTCAGCTCGAACCAGACGCCCTTGCCCCGCGGCAGCAGGTCCGCGCCCCAGCGGTCGGCCAGGTCGTCGACGATCCGCAGCCCCCGCCCGCGCTCGTTCACCGGCGTCGCCTCCGCGAGGATCATGCACGGCAGCGCCCGCGAGGAGTCCCGGACCTCGATCCGGAGCCACCCGGGCTTGCGGCTGACGTGCAGGCCGATGGTGCGCCCGGCCGCGTGCCGCACGGCGTTGCTCACCAGCTCGCTGGTGAGCAGTTCCCCGGCCTCCAGGTACTGGTGGAGGCCCCAGGACTCCAGGACGGAGAGCACCAGCCTGCGGGACACCGGGCCCGACTCGGACCGGGACGGGAGCCGTACCTCGTTGGGTGCCGACGGGTCGCGGAGTCTGCCGGAGTACAGCTCTTCCAGCTCCTCGGAGGTGAGCCGCTCCAGTGCCGTGAGCCCACCGCCCCGGACGTCGATCCACGACGCCTCGGCCACCACTCCGGCCCCGGGAACCAATGACTGATCTGCTTCGCCCCAACCCGCCATGCGGACCATCATTGCGGAACGCAAGCAGCCGCGTACGGACAATGAGCAAACGATCTCTTCGCGTCGGCATATGCCGGATGCAAGAAGGGGCCTCCCGGGCCGACTTCCGTCAAGCCCCGGTTGACCCCTTCCCCGGCTCAGCAGCCGGTTACCAGCTGCCCCACGGCACGTTCCAACCGCTCAGCCCGTTCGACGGGTCGAGCGTCTCCTTCCTCGTGGAGTTCTTCACGACCATCACGTCGCCGACCAGCGAACCGTCGTAGAACTTGCCCATCGAGGTGTTGGAGCCGCCGCCCTCGACGTCCTTGAGGCCCACGCAGCCGTGGCTGACGTTGTCCTCGCCGAAGGTGCTGCTCTTGCTCCAGTAGTTGCCGTGCACGTACGTGCCGGAGTCGGTGAGCCGCATCGAGTGCGGGACCTGGAGGTCGTACGGCGCGCCGGTCATCCCGGGCAGGGTGCTGGACTGCATCCGCACCACGCCCTCCTTGGACATGACCACCATCGTCCCGTTCCAGGTGGGGTGTTCGGGTGCGCCGGCGCTGATGTCGATCTCGTTCGTCTGACCAGCAGATACGACCGTCATCTTGTGTGCGGCGGCGTCAACCGTCGAAACCTGGGACCGCCCGATCGTGAAGGGCTCGTCCCGGTCCGTGCCGTACACCCCGGGGGCGATCTCGACGCTCTTGAGCCGGTAGTGCACGACCACCTTGGTGTCCGGCGCCCAGTACTGCTCCGGACGGAAGTCCAGCCGGCGGTCGCCGAACCAATGCCCCCTGACCACGGTGCCGTTGGTGGTCTCGAAGGTGATCCCCCGGGCGACCTCGTCCTTGTTCTTCACGTCCTTGCCGAAGGCCACCGAGACGATCATGCCGACGCCGTACGTCGCGCCGTCGTCCACGTTGTCCGAGGCCTTGGCGAGCGCCGTCGGGGTCAGCGTGGAGAAGTCGCTGTCCGCCGTGGCGACCGCGCCGTCGGCGTCCGCGGCCATCGCGCTGACCCGGTAGGCGGTGCCGACCTCCAGCCCGGCCGCCGGGGCCCAGGAGGAGCCGTCGGCGGAGATGGTGCCGGGGACCTCCTTGCCCGTCCTGTCGTTCACCTTGACGGTGGTGAGCCTGCCCCCGGTCGCACCGATCTTCAGCGCGTTCGGCGCGACGTCCACCGAACCGGCCTTGGGCTCGATGTTCACGGCGGCCTTGGAGACCTTCGGCACCGTGCTGCCGGGCACCGTCGAGGGCGCCGCCGAGGGCACCGCCGCGGGCTTGGCGCTCGCCGCACCGGCCCCCAGATCGGCCTTCGCGGCACTCCCCCCGCCGCCCCCGCTCCCCCCGCCGCAGGCGGCCGTCAGCGCCATCGCCCCGCCGACCAGACCGACCGCCACCACTCCGCGTATCGACCTCACGCCGATCCCTCCCTCAAGCCCCGTAGTCCCCGTGGATCCGACGGACCCGACCGCTCGACGCGCCCGGCCACCGGAAAGGTTGCGCCATGCGTGGGGCTCGCCGCCCCGGAAACCGCAGTGGCCCGACCCCAACGGGTGAGGACCGGGCCGGACTGCGGAGAACGCGCGGCGGGCCCGGACTGCCGGGCCCACCGCGCGGGTAGGGCCTACCAGTTGGCCCAGTCGACGTTCCAGCCGCCCAGCCCGTTGGAGGGCGCGACGGTCTTCTCCTTCGTGTTCACGACCTTGATCGGGTCGCCGACCATCGAGTCGTTGAAGAACTTGCCCGCGACCGAGGAGTCGCTGCCGCCCTTCACGTCCTGCATCGACACGCAGCCGTGGCTCGCGTTGGTCTTGCCGAACGGGCTGGCCCAGTAGTTGCCGTGCACGAAGGTGCCGGAGGTGGTCAGCCGCATCGCGTGCGGCACGTCCTTGATGTCGTACTCGCCGCCGAGACCGACGGTCTGCGAGTTCATCCGGGTGACCTTCTCCTTGGACATGACCACCATCGTCCCGCCCCAGGACGGCGTGGCGTCGGCGCCCAGGGTGACCGGCACGGTGGTGCTCTGGCCGTCCCGCTCGACGGTCATCTGGTGCGACTTGGCGTCCGCGGTGGAGACCATCGACCGGCCGATGGTGAACGGCTCGTCCTTGTCCACGTCGCCGTAGATGCCGGGGGCGACCTCGACGTTCTTCAGCCGGTACTTGACGGTCACCTTGGTGCCCGGCGCCCAGTACTGCTCCGGACGGAAGTCCACCCGGCGGTCGCCGAACCAGTGGCCCTTGACCACGGTGCCGTTGCTGGACTCGATGCTGATGCCCTTGACGACGGCTTCCTTGTTCTTGACGTCCTTGTTGAAGTTCACCGAGACGATCATGCCGACGCCATAGGTGGCGCCGTCGCTGATGTTGTCGTTGGTGGAGACCTTCTTGTCCGGCGTCAGCGTGGTGAACGAGGTGGTGGACGCGGCCACCAGGCCCTCGGAGTCCTTGGCCTGCGCGCTCACCTTGTACGCCATGCCGACGGCCAGCGTCCCGGCGGGCTTCCAGCCGGCACCGTCCGGGGTGATCGCCCCCTCGACCGGCTTGCCGTCCTTGTCGGTCACCTCGACCGTGGTCAGCTTGCCGTTGGAGACGGACACCTGGAGCCCGTTCGGCGCGACGTCCTGGGCGCCGTCGGCCGGCTCCACGGCGAGCACCGCCGCCGAGGGCTTCGGCGTGGCCGCGCCGCCCCCGTCCGCGGCGGCCGAGGCGGAGCTGCCGCCGCCCGCCGAACCGCCCGAACCGCCCGAACCGCCGCCCTTGTCGTCGTTGCAGGCCGCGGTGAGCAGCAGCACCCCACCCATGACCAGCGCCATCGCACTCCTGCGCCCGTAGCGGTTGGTGGTGCGTATCGCTGCGCCGGCCGTCTTACCCGTCTTCACGGTTTCTCCCCTCCCGGTATTCACTCACTTGACGCGTTGAGTGCCCCCATGAGTTGCACCATCCGGCCGATCTTTCCGGCCGGATCCCGGACGCGCCGGAGCAGGATAACTAAGCCATCCGAGTGAAACCTGAGGGGAGTGGGGTTGACGGTATGTGAAGCAGTCGTAAAGACGGTGGCAAAGACGGACAGACCAGGCGCAAGCGCCGCCGCGGCGCCTACGGCACCTGCCGCAGCGCGCTCCCGGCCACCCACTGCTCCCACGGCACGTTCCAGCCGTTGAGGCCGTTCTGCGGCGGCACGAAGTCCCCGGAGGAGGCCTTCACCTCCAGCACGTCCCCGGGCAGACTGTGCTCGAACAGCCAGCCCGCCGGGGAGTCCTTGCTCGACCCGCCCTTGGCGTCGGCCAGCCCGATGCAGCCGTGGCTGGTGTTGGCGGAGCCGAACACCCCGGGATCCGCCCAGTAGTTGCCGTGCACGAAGGTGCCGGAGGCGGTGAGCCGCATCGCGTGCGGCACGTCCTTGATGTCGTACTCGTCACCCATGCCGACGGTCTGCGAGTTCATCCGGGTCACCTTGTACTTCTCCGACACCACCATCACCCCCCGGTAGGTGGAGTGGTCACGGCTGCCACCGGAGACCTTGAGCACCCGGACCACCTTGCCGCCCTGCCCGGCCCGCACCGTCAGCGTGTGGGCGTCCAGGTCGACGGTGGAGACCTGCGCCCGGCCGACGGTGAAGTGCAGGTCCCGGCTCTGGGTGCCGTACTCCCCCGGCGCGCCCTGCACGTCCTTGAGCCGCAGCGCCACCGAGACCCGGGTGCCGGCCGTCCAGTACTGCTGCGGACGGAAGTCCAGCCGCTGGTTGCCGAACCAGTGCGCGGCCACCGGCACCGGCGGGTCCGCGGTGACCTGCACCGCCTTCTCCACCGCCGCCCGGTCGGTGATCGGCCGGCTGAAGCGCAGCGAGACCGGCATGCCGACGCCGACCGTCGAACCGTCCTCCGGGGTGAAGAAGGCCACGAAGGTGTGCGTCGGCGTGACGGTCGTGAACGCCGAGTGCTGGGCCGCCTTCTGCCCCTGGTCGTCCTCCGCGACGGAGTCCAGCGTGAACGCCGTCCCGAGCGGCAGCGGCCCGTCCGGCGTCCACCCGCTCCCGTCGGCCCCGATCGTGCCCGGCACCTCGACGCCCTTGCCGTCCGCCAGCCGCACGGACACCAGCCGCCCCTGCGTCACCCCCACCCGGACGGCCGCCTCCGGCAGCACGTCCTGCGCGCCGTCGGCCGGCTGCACCGTCAGCACCGCCCGGGACGGCCCCTGGGCCACCGCCCGGGCGCCGCCCGCGACCGCGTCCCCGCCCGGCGCCCCCGGAGGACCGCCACACCCCGCGAGGAGCCCCAGGCAGCAGACCACCGCCGCCACGCCCCGCGCCCACACCCGTCCTCGGCGCCGCATCCCGGGGCCCTCCCACTGTTCATGTCCGACGCCCGGAACAACGAGCCCCGACGACACGGGGACACGCCGACCACCCCGGATTCCCCCCATCCCGTCGACCGGCCCCACCCATCCGCGCCGAACCGCACCCCCCGAAGGGCGCGCGGGACGAAACCCGCGCGCCCTCACCGCGCCCCACGCCCCCACCCCCCAACCCCCGCACCCCACCGCTTCTGGTCGACGCGATCCGGGAAAGAAGAGGTGAACGGACCCGGAACACCACCCAGGAGGGCCACCCCATGGCGTCGGACCAGCACGTGACCCCCGGCAGCCACCACCCCCTGGGCGCCCACCACGACCCCGCCCGCCGCGGCACCAACTTCGCCCTCTGGACCCCCGGCGCCGAAGCCGTCGAGCTCTGCCTCTTCGACGAGGACGGCCACGAGTCCCGCCACCACCTGACCGAACAGGACGTCCAGGTCTGGCACGGCTTCCTCCCCGGCGTCCCCCCGGGCACCCGCTACGGCTTCCGCGTGCACGGCCGCTGGGACCCGTGGACCGGCGCCCGCTGGAACCCCGCCAAGCTGCTGCTCGACCCGTACGCCCGCGCCGTCGACGGCTGTTACACCTCCCACGACGCCGCCTGCTCCGCCGTCCGCAACTGGCCGGAGGCGGACGTCGCCGACACCGTCCGGGACAACCGGGACTCCGCGCCGTACGTGCCCAGGTCCGTGGTCGTCCACGACGAGGACGACTGGTCCGACGACCACCGCCCGCGGACCCCGTGGCCCGAGACGGTCCTCTACGAGCTCCACGTGCGCGGCTTCACCATGCGCCACCCCGACGTCCCCCCGCACCTGCGCGGCACCTACGCGGGCCTCGCCCACCCCGCCGCCCTCGCCCACCTCACCCGCCTCGGGGTGACGGCCGTCGAGCTGCTGCCGGTGCACCAGTACGCCAGCGAGGACCACCTCCAGGCCCGCGGACTGGTCAACTACTGGGGCTACAACACGATCGGCTACTTCGCCCCGCACGCCGGCTACTCCTCCTCCGGCTCCCGCGGCGGCCAGGTCGGCGAGTTCAAGCGGATGGTCCGCGCCCTGCACGCCGCCGGGATCGAGGTGATCCTGGACGTGGTGTTCAACCACACCGCCGAGGGCGGCGCCCTCGGCCCCGCGCTGTCGCTGCGCGGCATCGACAACGCCGCCTACTACCGCCTCCCGCCGAACCGCCCGCGCGGCTACGCCGACTACACCGGCTGCGGCAACACCCTGGACACCCGCCGCCCCCAGGTGGTCCGGCTGGTCACCGACGCGCTGCGCTACTGGGTGACGGAGATGGGCGTGGACGGCTTCCGCTTCGACCTCGCGGCCGCACTGGTCAGGAACTCCGACGCCGTCGACATGGAGCACCCCTTCCTCACCGCCGTCGCCCAGGACCCGGTGCTCGGCCGGGTGAAGCTGATCGCCGAGCCCTGGGACGTCGGCCCCGGCGGCTACCAGGTCGGCGGCTTCCCCCCGCTGTGGGCCGAGTGGAACGACCGGTACCGCGACACCGTGCGGGACTTCTGGCGCGGCGCCCGCCCCGACGTGCGCGAGCTCGGCTACCGCCTCTCCGGCTCCTCCGACCTCTACCAGCGGGCCGGCCGCCGCCCGTACGCCTCGGTCAACTACGTGACGGCGCACGACGGTTTCACCCTGCGCGACCTCGTCTCCTACGACCGCAAGCACAACGAGGCCAACGGCGAGGACAACCGGGACGGCACCGACGACAACCGCTCCTGGAACCACGGCGCCGAGGGCGAGACCACCGACCCGGCCGTCAACTCGCTGCGGCTGCGCCAGCTGCGCAACCTGACCGCCACCCTGCTGCTCTCCGCCGGCGTCCCGATGCTCACCGCCGGGGACGAACTGGGCCGCACCCAGGGCGGCAACAACAACGCCTACTGCCAGGACAACGAAGTCGGCTGGCTCGACTGGTCGTTGCTGGAACAGCCCGGCTGGCGGGAGCTGTGCGCCCTCACCGCCCGGCTGGTCCGGCTGCGCCGGGCGCACCCGGTGCTGCACCGGCGGGCGTTCTTCTCCGGCCGGGCCACCACCCCCGGCGGGCGGCCCGACCTCGCCTGGTTCACGCCGCGCGGCGAGGAGATGACCGAGGCCGACTGGTTCGCGCCCACGGCCTGCCTCGGCATGCTGCTCTCCGGCACCGCGCTGCCCGAACCCGACGGGGACGGGCGGCCGATCGGCGACGACAGCTTCCTGCTGCTGCTCAACGGGGGCCCCGAGCCGGTGGTGTTCACGCTGCCCGGCGGGCCCGGGGCGGCGACGGCGGCCCGGTACGAGACCGTGGTCGACACCGCCGCCCCGGGCCCGACGGAACCGTGTCCGGCCGGCGCCGTCGTCCTGGGCGGGCGCTCCCTGCGGCTGCTCCGCTCACCCGCCGCCCCGTGACCTCCCGGTTCAGCTCCCGGCGCGCCCCAGCTCGACGTTCTCCAGCACGCCGATCGCGTCCGGCACCAGCACCGCCGCCGAGTAGTAGGTACTGACCAGGTGGGACGCGATCGCCTTCTCGTCGATGCCCATGAACCGGACGTTGAGACCGGGCTCCACCTCGTCCGGGATGCCGATCTGGGTGAGGCCGACCACACCCTGGTTGTCCTCGCCGACGCGCATCGCGATGTACGAGGTGGTCTGCTGCTCGGACACCTGGATCTTGTTGCACGGGAAGATCGGCACCCCGCGCCAGGTCGGCCGCTGCTTGCCGAGGACGTCGACGGTGGACGGGTAGACGCCGACCCGGGAGCACTCCCGCTCGAAGGCGGCGATCGCCCTCGGGTGGGCGAACAGGTAGTCGGTGTCACGGCGCATGCTCAGCAGCTCGTCCAGGTCGTCCGGGGTGGGCGCCCCCGTCCGGGTCTGGATCCGCTGGTCGAAGTCGGCGTTGCTGAGCAGGCCGAACTCCGGGTTGTTGATGATCTCGTGCTCCTGCCGCTCCCGCAGCGCCTCGATGGTCAGCCGCAGCTGCTCCTCGGTCTGGTTCATCGGCTTGTTGTAGAGGTCGGCGACCCGGGTGTGCACCTTGAGGACGGTCTGCGCGACGCTCAGCTCGTACTCGCGCGGCCGGAGCTCGTAGTCCACGAACGCGCCGGGCAGCTCGTACTCGCCCTGGTGGCCCGCCGAGAGGTCGATCTCCGCCTCGCCGTGCTCGTTCTGCGCCTGCGCGACGTCGGCCGCGAAGCCCAGCAGCTGCTCGCGCAGCGACTCGGACCGCCCGATCAGCTCCTGGAGCACCGGCCAGGACAGCGCCATCGCGACGCCTGAGGTGCTCGCCTTCACGGTGTACGGCCAGGTGCCGCCGCCCTCGGTGATGGCCTCGTCGCCGAGGTGGTCGCCGTCCGCGAGGGCGCCGAGCACGGTCTGCTCGCCGTACTTCCCGGTGCCGATCCGGTCCACCTTGCCGTGCGCGATCAGGAAGACCTCCTCGATCGGGGTCCCCTCCTGCACCAGCACGTCGCCCGCGGTGAAGTCCCGCTGGACGAACCGGCGGGCCATCTCGGCCAGCACCTCCTCGTCCTCGAAACCGCGCAGCGCCGGCACCTCGGCCAGCGAGGGGGCGATCACCGTGACCGTGGAGCCGGTCTTCGCGAAGCTCACCCGGCCCTGCCCCGGGGCGAAACTCAGCCGCCGGTTGACCCGGTAGGTGCCCGCGCTGACCTGCACCCAGGGCAGCATCTTCAGCAGCCAGCGGGAGGTGATCTCCTGCATCTGCGGCTTCGACTTGGTCGTCGTCGCCAGGTTCCGCGCCGCGGTGGTGCTGAGGCTGAGCTGAGCCCGTACCTGCACGGTTGCGGAGCCGGAACCGGGGGTGGGCTCGGTTTCGACCGTCATCTGTGCACTCCTGTCACTCACGCATCAATGGGCATCCGTCAGGACATGTCATCGGCCGATCGGCAGGCGCTCGCAAGAGGCGCACGGCGCACTCATCCCCGCACGAACGGTCGTGCGCGCCCCGTATTTCACGCCCGCCCCGCCCGTTCGGGTGGCCGGTTCTCGCCGCGCGCCGCTGACAGGGGTGAAAAACCGGATGAGAAGTGACGGCCTCTCTGCCTACCCTCACCGCGATGGCCGAGAACAGACACGACCCCGAGAACCCTCCCCGGGACAGCACCCGGACCTCCGCCGCCGACACCGCAGACACCGCGACCGACGCCGCCGACACCCCCGGTCCGGCCGGTCCCGGGCCGCGGCGCTCCGCGCTCCGCTCCCTGCTGCGCCTGTGGCCGTACGCCCGCGCCGTCCGCGGCCGGCTGGCCGTCTCGGTGACGGCCGCCACCCTCGGCATGCTGAGCACCCTCGCCGTCCCGGTGGTCCTCGGCCTGATCGTGGACGGCCCGCTCGCCGAGCACGACCTGGCCGGCCTCTGGCCGCTGGTCGGCCTGCTGCTGCTCCTCGGCCTGGTCGAGGCCGCGCTGTTCTACACCCGCCGGGTGGTGCTGGCCCGCCCGCTGGCCGGGCTGGAGACGGCGATGCGCGGGGACCTCTTCGCCAAGCTCCAGCGGCTGCCGATCTCCTTCCACGACCGCTGGGGCTCCGGGCAGCTGCTCTCCCGGGCCACCGCCGACATGTACACCATGCGGCTCTTCCTGGCCTTCCCGCTGGTCTTCCTGATCGTCAACTCGGTGATGTTCCTGGCCGGCACCGTGGTGATGTTCACCCAGGACTGGCGGCTCGCGCTGATCGCCCTGGTGCCGGTCGTCCCGCTGTTCGTGCTCACCCGGCGGTTCGAGTCCGGCTTCTCCGGCACCGCCCGGCTCGCCCAGGACCAGAACGGGGACATCGCCACCCTGGTCGAGGAGTCCGTCCTCGGCATCCGCGTCCTCAAGGCCTTCGGCCGGCACCGGTCCATGGCCGACCGCTTCCGCGCCCGGACCCAGGAGCTGCGCCGCACCGAGCTGCGCAAGGCGCACCTGCTCGCCAACCTGTGGGCGGTCGTCGTCGGCCTGCCGGAGATCGCGCTGGCCTGCGCCCTCGCCGTCGGCTCCTACCTGGTGGCCCACGACGAGCTGAGCGCCGGCGCCCTGGTCGCCTTCCTCTCCACCGCGCTGGCGCTGCGCTGGCCGGTCGAGTCGCTCGGCTGGCTGCTCGCCTACGCCAACGAGGCGGCCACCGCCACCGACCGCTTCTTCGAGGTGCTGGACGAGCCGGACACCCCCGAGACGGACACCACCCCGGGCACCGCCCCGGGCACCGCCGCCCCTGGCACCACCGCGTTCGGCACCCCCGCCCCGGACGGCATCCGCTTCACCGGCGTCCGCTTCCGCTACCCCGACGCCCCCGACGACAGCCCCGACCTGCTGGCCGGCGTCGACCTGCACATCCGCAGCGGCGAGACCATGGCCCTGGTCGGCGCCACCGGCAGCGGCAAGACCACGCTCACCGCCCTGCTCCCCCGGCTGTACGAGGCCACCGCCGGCACCATCACCCTGGACGGCCGGGACATCCGCGACCTGCCCCGGCCGCGGCTGCGCGAACTCGTCGCGGTCGCCTTCGAGGAGCCCACCCTGTTCTCCGCCACCGTCCGGGAGAACGTCCTGATGGGCGCCCCCGGCGCCGGCGAGGAACAGCTGCGCACCGCCCTCGCCACCGCCCAGGCCGGCTTCGTCGACAAGCTCCCGCAGGGCCCGGACACCGAGGTCGGCGAGCAGGGCCTGAGCCTGTCCGGCGGCCAGCGCCAGCGCCTCGCGCTGGCCCGCGCGGTGGTCGGCGACCCGGCCTTCCTGGTGCTGGACGACCCGCTCTCCGCCCTGGACGTGCACACCGAGGCCCTGGTCGAACGGGCGCTGCGCGAGGTCCTCGGCACCACCACCGCCCTGGTGGTCGCCCACCGCCCCAGCACGGTGCTGCTCGCCGACCGGGTCGCGGTGCTCGCCGACGGCCGGATCGAGGCCGTCGGCACCCACCAGGAGCTGCTGCGCGACTGCGCGCACTACCGAGAACTGATGTCGGGCGAGGCCGCCCCGGTGCCCGACGGCCCCCTCATGGCGCAAGGAGGGCGCGCATGACCACCACCGCCGAACCCGTCCGCACCGGACCCCCCGCGCAGGCCGAGGAGGAACTGCCCCCGCCGCCCGCCGACGAGGAGGACATCCCCGTCCCGCCCGGCGCGCCCCGCGCACTGCTGCGCTCGCTGCTCGGCCCGCACCGGCGCCGGATCGCCGTCGCGATGGTGGTGATCCTGGTCCAGCAGGCGGCCCTCCAGTCCGGCCCGCTGCTGGTCGCGGTGGCGATGGACCGCGGCATCCCGGCGCTGCGCGAGCACGACTCCGGCCCGCTGATCGCGGTGGTCGCGGCCTACCTGTTCTGCGCCCTGCTCAGCCCGGTGCTGCAGTGGACGTTCATCAAGATCAGCGCCCGGGTCAACCAGGACATCCTGCTGGAGCTGCGCGGGCGGATCTTCCGGCACGCCCAGCGGCTCAGCCTGGACTTCCACGAGCGCTACACCTCGGGCCGGATCATCTCCCGCGCCACCAGCGACATCGACGCGCTGCGCGAGCTGCTCTCCGAGGGCCTCCAAGAGCTGCTGACCGTCCTGCTGTCGGTCTGCTACATCTCGGTGCTGCTGCTGGCGCTGGACTGGAAGCTCGGCCTGGTCTCGCTGGCGGCCTTCCTGCCGCTGGCCCTGATCGCCCGCTCCTTCCGCCGCCGCTCGCGCCGGGTCTACCGGCGCTCGCGCACCTCGGCCGCCTCGCTGATCGTCCGCTTCACCGAGACCATGAACGGCATCCGCCCGGTGCAGGCCTTCCGCCGGGAGAAGGCCAACGACGCCGCCTTCGCCGTGGTCAACGGGCAGTCCGCGACCGCGACGGCGGACGGTCTGCTGGAGATCGCCCGCTACGTCGGCCTCTCCCGCGCCACCGCCAACCTGTGGACCACCGGCGTGGTGCTGCTCGGCGCCTACCTGGTCGTGGACGACGCGCTGGAGCTGGGCGTGCTCACCGCCTTCGCGCTCTACCTGCGCCGGCTCTTCGACCCGATCGACCAGCTGGCGATGTTCCTGAACAGCTACCAGTCGGCCGCCGCCGCCCTGGAGAAGATCGCCGGCCTGCTCGCCCACGAGCCGACCGTCGCCGAGCCGGACGAGCCCGTCGAACTGCCGCGGGCCTCCGGCAAGGGCCGGGAGGTGTCCTTCGAGGGCACCCGCTTCGCCTACCGGACCGGCAAGGAGGTGCTGCCGGTCTTCGACCTGCGGATCCCGGCCGGGCAGACCGTCGCGGTGGTCGGCGCGACCGGGGCGGGCAAGTCGACGGTCGCCAAGCTGCTGGCCCGCTTCCACGACCCGACCGAGGGCCGGATCCGGCTGGACGGCGTGGACCTGCGCGACCTGGCCACCCCCGAGCTGCGGCGCGGGGTGGTGATGGTGACCCAGGAGTCCTTCCTGTTCTCCGGCACCGTCGCCGAGAACATCGCGATCGGCCGCCCCGGCGCCACCCGCGAGGAGGTCGAGCAGGCCGCCCGCGACATCGGCGCGTACGAGTTCGTCGCCGCCCTGCCGGACGGCTTCGACACCGACGTGCGCAAGCGCGGCGGCCGGATCTCGGCCGGGCAGCGCCAGCTGGTGGCCTTCGCCCGCGCCCTGCTGGCCGACCCGTCCGTGCTGATCCTGGACGAGGCGACCAGCTCGCTGGACGTCCCCGGGGAGCAGGCCGTGCAGCGGGCGATGCGCACCGTGCTGGCCGGCCGGACGGCCGTGATCATCGCCCACCGGCTCTCCACCGTGGAGATCGCCGACCGTGTCCTGGTGATGGATCAGGGCCGGATCGTGGAAGATGGCTCCCCACAGGAGCTGATCGACGGCTCCGGCCGTTTCGCCGCCCTCCACCGGGCCTGGCGGGACAGCCTGGTCTAGGGGCAGAGCCCCGGGCCCCACGAATGTGCCCGTCCGGGTGCGCCGTCACGCACCCGGCCGGGCATTCCCCACTTCCCCGCAGTCGTACGCGGGCGGCCGCCCGCCCGGTTCAGGCCGGCGGCCGCCCGCGGGCCGCGTCAGCGCAGCAGCCCGGCGTCCATCCCCGCCGACTCGACGGGCAGTGCGACCAGCCCCAGCTCGGCCGGCGAGGCCAGCCGCGGGTGGGCGGGCAGCACCCGGACGGTGTAGCCGAACGGGCCGGTCCGGCAGAGCTCCAGCAGGCCCTCGTAACGGGTGCGGCCGTCCAGGTCGGGCCCGCCGACCGGCTTGAGGGCGAGCAGGCAGGCGTCCGAGATCCGGTCCCGCTCGTCCACCCTGCCGGAGACCGCCTGCACCTCGACGTCGCCCGGCTGCAGCGTCCCGAGCGCGACCTGCACCCGCAGCGCCAGCGAGCTGCCCAGCTCCTGCGCCTCGGCCGGGCAGTCCGCCTCGACGTGCTCCACCCGGACGGCCGGCCACGCCTCCCGGACCTTCGCCTTCCAGGCCGCCAGCTCGCGGGCGCCCGCGAACCGCCCGCCCGCCTCCGGGCGCTCGTACCCGGTGCCGGAGCGTCCTCCGGCGTCGGCCGCCGGCCGCGCCCCGCCCTCGGCACCGGCGCGTCCTTCGGCCCGGGGCGGGAACCCGCCCACCAGCTCCCGCTGGGCCTGCGCCGCCGGGGCGTACAGCCGTTCGACATACTCCCGGACCATCCGCCCGGCCAGCACCTTGGGCCCGAGGGTGACCAGGGTGTGCCGGACCATGGCGATCCACTGCTGCGGCAGCCCGTCCGCGTCCCGGTCGTAGAACCGGGCGGCGACCTGGTGCTCGATCAGGTCGTAGAGCGCGGCGGCCTCGATGTCGTCGCGCCGCTCGGCCTCGCCGCTGTCCGGGTCGAGCACCCCGTCGCGCTCGTCGGCGGTGGGGATCGCCCAGCCGTTGCGGCCGTCGAACCACTCGTCCCACCAGCCGTCCAGGACGGACAGGTTGAGGCAGCCGTTGAGGGCGGCCTTCATCCCGGAGGTGCCGCAGGCCTCCAGCGGGCGCAGCGGGTTGTTCAGCCAGACGTCGCAGCCCGGGTAGAGCCGCTGGGCCATCGCCATGTCGTAGTCCGGCAGGAAGACGATCCGGTGCCGCACCGCCGGGTCGTCGGCGAAGGCGACCATCTGCTGGATCAGCCGCTTGCCGCCGTCGTCGGCCGGGTGGGCCTTGCCGGCGACCACGATCTGCACCGGCCGGGTGGGGTGCAGCAGCAGGGCGCGCAGCCGCTCCGGGTCGCGCAGCATCAGGGTGAGCCGCTTGTACGAGGGCACCCGGCGGGCGAAGCCGATGGTGAGCACGTCCGGGTCGAGCACCGAGGAGACCCAGCCGAGCTCGGCCTCGCCGGCCCCGCGCCGGCGCCAGGAGGCGTGCAGCCGGCGGCGGGCCTCCTCGACCAGCTGGGCCCGCAGGGTGCGCCGCAGCTCCCAGACCTCGGTGTTGCCGATCCTCTCCAGCCCCGTCCAGCGCTTGGTCTCGCCGGTGGTCATCGCCTCCTCGGCGCGCTCGGCGCCGAGCTCGGCGGCGCCGAGCCGGACGACCGCCGGGTCGATCCAGGTGGCGGCGTGCACCCCGTTGGTGACCGAGGTGATCGGCACCTCGGCGGGGTCGAAGCCCGGCCACAGGCCGCTGAACATCGAGCGGCTGACCTCGCCGTGCAGGGTGGAGACGCCGTTGGCGCGCTGGGCCAGCCGCAGGCCCATGGCGGCCATGTTGAAGAGCTTCGGGTCCCCGTCGCGCCAGCTCTCGGCGCCGAGCGCGAGCACCTGGTCGACCGGTACGCCCGGCAGCGCGGCGTCGCCGCCGAAGTGGCGGGCGACCAGCTCGCGGTCGAAGCGGTCGATGCCGGCCGGGACGGGCGTGTGGGTGGTGAAGAGCGTGCCGGCCCGGACGGCCTCCAGGGCGGCGGCGAAGTCGAGGCCGCCCTGGTCCTCGGCGACCAGTTCGCGGATGCGTTCCACACCGAGGAAGCCGGCGTGTCCCTCGTTGGTGTGGAAGACGTCGGGGGCGGGGTGCCCGGTGAGCCGGCAGTAGGCGCGCACCGCCCGGACGCCGCCGATGCCGAGCAGCATCTCCTGGAGCAGCCGGTGCTCGCTGCCGCCGCCGTACAGCCGGTCGGTGACGTCCCGCTCGGCGGGTGAGTTGGCCTCGATGTCGGAGTCGAGCAGCAGCAGCGGGACCCGCCCGACCTGGGCCCTCCAGACGTGGGCGGCCAGGGTGCGGCCGCCCGGCAGGGCGAGGTCGATCCGGCTGGGGGTGCCGTCGGGCTCCCGCAGCAGGCTGACCGCGAGTTCGTCCGGATCGAGCAGCGGGTAGCGCTCCTGCTGCCAGCCGTCCCGGCTCAGGGACTGGCGGAAGTAGCCGTGCCGGTAGAACAGGCCGACGCCGACGACCGGCACGCCGAGGTCGCTGGCGGCCTTGAGGTGGTCCCCGGCCAGGATGCCCAGTCCGCCGGAGTACTGGGGCAGTGCGGCGGCGATGCCGTACTCGGGGGAGAAGTAGGCGATCGCCGCGGGCAGCGGGTCGGCGTCGTCGGCCTGCTGGCGGGTCTGGTACCAGCGGGGGCCGGTCAGGTACTCGCGCAGGTCGTCGGCGAGGTCGCCGAGTCTGCGCTGGAAGCGCCGGTCGGTGGCGAGCGCCGCCAGTCGGGCGGCCGGTACCTCCCCGAGCAGCCGTACCGGGTCCTCGCCGGTCGCCGCCCAGACCTCCGGGTCCACGGACCGGAAGAGGTCCCTGGTCTCGGGGTGCCAGGACCAGCGCAGGTTGAGGGCCAGCTCGTGCAACGGCTGGAGTTGTTCGGGCAGGACGGTGCGGACGGTGAATCTGCGGATTGCCTTCACGGCGTGAAGCGTAGCCGCGGCGGTCGGCCGGACAGTGCGTCAAGTGGGCTATTGGGCATCCGTTCGGCCTATTGATGAGATCGCATTCGGCGCACAGGGCTGCACGGGGGGCGCGCGAGGCGCACATTTCGGGGGCCCGCGCTACCAATACGTGAACTCTTCGGTACGGGTTCATTTCCGATGGCGCATCCACCCGGGAGACGGCCTGAAACTACTGTCGTACCGCTGCAAAAACCTTGTCCCCGGTGCGAGGATGACCGAAGGTCGTTGATGCTGTGGGGAGTGCGACGACGGGTGGCGTCCCCCGCGAAGCAGCACGTCCGAATCCTTTTCGCGTTGACCGTTCCCGCCCTTCTTAGCCCATTCGGCGCTCGCCGCGCACGGACGCGTGTCCTCGCCCCCGGCCCGCTCGTTCACGGGTGGACCGGGTCGGCCAGGACGTGCCCCGCGCAGGCGTGCGCCGGGACGCACACGGGCTCCGGGGCGTCCCGCCGGCGGCCCGGCGGGCGCCGGGCAGGTTGCCGGGAACAGCGGCGCGGGCAGGCTTCCGGTCGCACGTCCTCCCCACCCAGCAGTCCTCCGGTACTCCCCCGGGCCGCCCCCGGCCCGCGGGGAGCTGCCGCCGATCTCGGGCAGGAGCTTGGCATGCACGGCGACACGCGGGACCAGTCCACACCGCTGGCCGAAGGCCTCGACGCAGCGGTCGCGGAATCCGCCGGACGGATGGATTCTGACACTCGGACAGATCCGGCGATGCCGGCGCCGAGGACCTCGGAGGCGGTCCGTGCCGGATCCTCCGAATCCCAAGCCTCTTCGGCACCCCGGCACCCCGGGGCCGAGGAGGACCGGGCGGCGGCCCCCCGCAGGCGCACCACCACGCGCCGCACCACCGCCACCGCCCCGAAGACCGCCGCTCCGAAGGCCACGGCTCCGAAGACGGCCGCCGAGGCCGCCCCCGCCAAGGCCCCGGCCACCGGGGCCCCCGCTCGGAAGGCCGCCGCCCGCAAGCCCTCCGCCCGCAAGACGACAGAGAGCGACACCGTGATCGGCCGCATCCCCGTCCTGGACGTCAGTCCCCTCGTCGACGCCGGCCGCCGCCCGGCCAAGGCCGTCGTCGGCGAGACCTTCCTGGTCACCGCGACCGTCTTCCGCGAGGGCCACGACGCCGTCAACGCCAACGTGGTGCTGCGCGACCCCCGCGGGCGCAGCGGGCCGTGGACGCCGATGCGCGAGCTGGCCGAGGGCACCGACCGCTGGGGGGCGTACGTCACCCCGACCGCGCCCGGCCGCTGGTCGTACCTGGTGGAGGCGTGGAGCGACCCGCTCGCCACCTGGCGCAGGACCGCCTCGGTGAAGCTGCCCGCCGGGATCGACACCGCGCTGGTCCTGGAGGAGGGCGCCCGGCTGCTGGAACAGGCCGCGGCCGGGGTGCCCAAGAAGGAGGGCCGGGCCGACGTCCTGGCCGCCGCCGACGTGCTGCGCGACCCGTCCCTGCCGCCGCTGTCCCGGCTGGCCGCCGCCCTCGCCCCCGAGGTGCTCGACGTGCTGGCCCGCCACCCGCTGCGCGAGCTGCTCAGCGCCTCCCGCCCGCTGCCGCTCCAGGTGGACCGCGAGCGCGCGCTGTTCGGCTCCTGGTACGAGTTCTTCCCCCGTTCGGAGGGCGCCGTGGTGGACCCGGCCGGCGTCGAGCCGCCGCGCCCGGGCAACCTGCGGTCCGCCGCCGAGCGGCTGCCGGCCGTCGCCGCGATGGGCTTCGACGTGGTCTACCTGCCGCCCGTCCACCCGATCGGCCGAGCCTTCCGCAAGGGCCCGGACAACACCCTGACGGCCGGTCCGCACGACGTGGGCTCGCCCTGGGCGATCGGCTCCCCCGAAGGCGGCCACGACGCCGTCCACCCGGACCTCGGCACCATCGAGGACTTCGACCACTTCGTCGCCGAGGCGCGCTCGCTGCACCTGGAGGTGGCGCTGGACTTCGCCCTCCAGTGCTCCCCCGACCACCCCTGGGTGAACAAGCATCCGGAATGGTTCAGCCACCGCACGGACGGCACCATCGCGTACGCCGAGAATCCGCCGAAGAAGTACCAGGACATCTATCCGATCAACTTCGACCAGGACATGGATGGAATCGTCAAGGAAACCATCCGGATCCTCCGTTTCTGGATGTCCCACGGCATCCGGATCTTCCGGGTGGACAACCCCCACACCAAACCGGTGGTGTTCTGGGAGAGGGTGCTCTCCGACGTCGCCCGGACCGACCCGGACGTGGTGTTCCTGGCGGAGGCCTTCACCCGCCCCGCGATGATGCACACCCTGGCGAAGATCGGATTCCACCAGTCGTACACGTACTTCACCTGGCGCACCACCAAACCGGAACTCACCGAGTACCTCACCGAACTCAGCGGCGACGCCGCCGCCTACATGCGGCCCAACTTCTTCACCAACACCCCGGACATCCTGCACGCGTACCTCCAGCACGGCGGCCGGGCCGCCTTCGCCGTCCGCGCGGTGCTCGCCGCCACCCTCTCCCCCAGCTACGGCGTCTACGCCGGCTACGAGCTGTACGAGAACGAGCCGGCCCACCCGGGCTCCGAGGAGTACCTGCACTCGGAGAAGTACGAGCTGCGCCCGCGCGACTGGAACCGCACCGACACCCTGGCCCCGCTGCTGACCGTGCTGAACCGGCTGCGCCGCCGCCACCCCGCCCTCCAGCAGCTGCGCGACCTGCGCTTCCACCCCACCGACAACGACCAGGTGCTCGCCTACTCCAAGACCGCGACCACCCCCGAGGGGCTCACCGACCAGGTCATCACCGTGGTGAACCTCGACCCGCACCACGTCCAGGAGGCCACCGTCGTACTGGACGGCGACGGCCCGTACGCGGTGCACGACGAGCTCACCGGCGCCGTCTACACCTGGGGCCGGCACAACTACGTCCGGCTCGATCCCTCAGCCGAGCCGGCTCACCTCCTCACGGTTCGGAGGAACCCAGCGTGACAGTGAACGAGCCCGTCCCCGACACCTTCCCCGAGACCTCGAAGAAGAAGCTCGACCCCGAGTGGTTCAAGCGTGCGGTCTTCTACGAGGTGCTGGTGCGGTCCTTCCAGGACAGCAACGGCGACGGGGTCGGGGACCTCAAGGGGCTCACGGCCAAGCTCGACTACCTCCAGTGGCTCGGGATCGACTGCCTCTGGCTCCCCCCGTTCTTCGCCTCGCCGCTGCGCGACGGCGGGTACGACGTGTCCGACTACACGTCGGTGCTGCCGGAGTTCGGCGACCTGGCCGACTTCATGGAGTTCGTCGACGCCGCCCACGCCCGCGGCATGCGCATCGTCATCGACTTCGTCATGAACCACACCAGCGACCAGCACCCGTGGTTCCAGGCTTCCCGGTCCGACCCCGACGGGCCGTACGGCGACTTCTACATGTGGGCCGACGACGACAAGCAGTACCCGGACGCCCGGATCATCTTCGTCGACACCGAGACCTCCAACTGGACCTACGACCCGGTCCGCAAGCAGTACTTCTGGCACCGCTTCTTCTCGCACCAGCCGGACCTCAACTACGACAACCCCCGGGTCCAGGACGAGATGATCGCCGGGCTGCGGTTCTGGCTCGACCTCGGCATCGACGGCTTCCGGCTGGACGCGGTGCCCTACCTGTTCGCCCGCGAGGGCACCAACTGCGAGAACCTGCCGGAGACCCACGAGTTCCTCCAGCGGGTCCGCAAGGAGATCGACGCCAACTACCCGGACACCGTGCTGCTCGCCGAGGCCAACCAGTGGCCGGAGGACGTCGTCGACTACTTCGGCGACTTCGCCTCGGGCGGCGACGAGTGCCACATGGCGTTCCACTTCCCGGTGATGCCGCGGATCTTCATGGCGGTGCGCCGGGAGTCGCGCTACCCGGTGTCGGAGATCCTCGCCAAGACCCCGCGGATCCCCGGCGGCTGCCAGTGGGGCATCTTCCTGCGCAACCACGACGAGCTGACCCTGGAGATGGTCACCGACGAGGAGCGCGACTACATGTACGCGGAGTACGCCAAGGACCCGCGGATGCGCGCCAACGTGGGCATCCGCCGCCGGCTCGCCCCGCTGCTGGAGAACGACCGCAACCAGATCGAGCTGTTCACCGCCCTGCTGCTCTCGCTGCCCGGCTCCCCGGTGCTCTACTACGGCGACGAGATCGGCATGGGCGACAACATCTGGCTCGGCGACCGGGACGGCGTGCGCACCCCGATGCAGTGGACCCCGGACCGCAACGCGGGTTTCTCCTCCGCCGACCCGGGCAGGCTCAGTCTGCCGCCCATCATGGACCCGGTGTACGGCTATCAGGTGACCAACGTCGAAGCGCAGCAGAGCAGTTCGAGTTCGCTGCTGCACTGGACGCGTCGCATGATCGAGATCCGCAAGCTCAATCCGGCGTTCGGCCTCGGAAGCTACGCCGAACTGCCCTCCAGCAACCCCGCCGTGCTGGCCTTCGTGCGCGAGCACGAGGGGGACCTGGTCATGTGCGTGAACAACTTCTCGCGGTTCGCGCAGCCGACCGAGCTGGACCTGCGGCAGTACGGCGGGCGGTACCCGGTCGAGCTGATCGGCGGGGTGCGCTTCCCGTCGATCGGCGAGTGGCCCTACCTGCTCACCCTCGCCGGACACGGCTTCTACTGGTTCCAGCTCCGGCAGCCCCCGCGCCTGAGCGGGACCAGGCGGTCGAAGTAACGATCCGTCGCACGCCGCACACCAGCACGGACAGCACCACCAGACCCTCCGGGGGCGCGAGTTGAAACCCCCGCGCCCCCGGAGTTCTCTGCACCACCGCGTACGGAGAACAGCCCAACGGCCACCCACACGAAGGCGTGACACCCGAGCCGTGCTCGCGTGCCGCGACCGCCGCGCCGCCGCAATCCGGAAGACTGACGGACCCGGCCACGACCCGTCGGGCAGTCCGCGTGCTTCCGGGGAAAGGGAGCCATGTCCGAAACCTCCCGTTCTCAAGCCGACCTCCAGGACGACGCCCCCGCCGGGCCCGCCACCACGGCGGGCACCCGGGGCGCCGGAGTCCGGAGAACCGCCCTGGGCGTCAGCGAACTCGTCCAGGCGGCCCTGCCGCTGATCGCCGCGTGGCTGCCCACCCAGCGCTGGTACGCCGGCAAGGGGCGCCCCATCACCGGCCTCACCCCGGTGGTCGGCACCCCGCTACAGGTCGGCGACCCCGCCCTGCTGCACCTGCTGCTGCGGGTCGAGCACGCCACCACGGCCGGCGCCCCGCACGGCGACATCTACCAGCTGCTGCTCGGCATCCGCTCCGGCGGGATCGGGGACATCGGGCCCGGCGCCGTGCTCGGCCGGCTCAGCCAGGGCCCGTACGACGGCGCGACCCTCTACGACGCGGTGCACGACCCGGAACTCACCGGGCGACTGCTCGAACACCTGGCCACCGGCGACCGCTTCGGCGCGCTGTCCTTCCGCCGCACCCCCGGCTCCGGACTGCCCGCCAACCTCCCCGGCCGCGCCTCCACCGCCGAGCAGTCCAACAGCTCGGTCATCTACGGCACCTCGTACATCCTCAAGCTGTTCCGCCGCATCCACCCCGGCACCAACCCCGACCTCGAACTCTCGCTCGCCCTCTCCCGGGCCGGCTCCACCCGCATCCCCCGGGTCGCCGCCTGGTTCGAGAGCCGGATGGAACGCGCCGAACCCGCCACCCTCGGGCTGCTGCAGCGCTACCTGCCGGACGCCGAGGACGGCTGGGAACTCGCCCTCGACCAGGTCGGCCGGCTCAAGGGCGACCGCTCCCCCGGCAACTTCGCCATCGAGGCGCACCGGCTCGGCCGGGCCACCGCCGAGGTGCACCGGGTGCTCGCCCGCTCGATGCCGGTCGCCCGGCTCGACCGCACCCAGACCGGCCGGCTGGCCGGCGCGATGGCCGACCGGCTGGACAGCGCCGTCGCCGCCGTCCCCGGGCTGCTGCGCTTCCGGGCCGCACTGCGCACCGCCTTCCAGCAGCTCGCCGACGCCCACCCGGACGGCCTGCCGGTCCAGCGCATCCACGGCGACCTCCACCTCGGACAGGCGATGCGCACCCCGCACGGCTGGGTGCTGCTCGACTTCGAGGGCGAGCCGGCCAAGTCGGTCAACGAGCGCCGCGAACCGCAGCCCGCGCTGCGCGACGTCGCCGCGATGCTGCGCTCCTTCGACTACGCGGCCGCCCACCTGCTGGCCGGCGGCCCGGTCGACCCCGAACTGGCCCACCTGGCCGCCGCCTGGGCCCAGCGCAACCGCACCGCCTACTGCGCCGGCTACACCGCCGGCGGCGGCGCCGACCCGGCCGCCTCGCCGGAGCTGATGCGGGCCCTGGAGATCGACAAGGCGGTGTACGAGGTGGTGTACGAGGCCCGGCACCGGCCGAGCTGGCTGCCGATCCCGCTGGCCGCGATCAGCCGGCTCGCCCTGTCCGTCTGACCCCCGCTACCTGTCCCGCCCGCAGGAGTTCGCCCACCCCCGTCGCAGGAGGACCCCGCCGTGACGCCGATCGACCCGACCGGCCGCCCCACCCGCCCCGTACCGGCCACCTTCCTGGCCGGACCGCTCCCAGCCGAAGGGCGGGCGGCCGAAGGACGCGCCGGCCACGAGCACACGGCGCACCGGGCGGCCGAGGAGGGGGGCGCCGGCATCGGCTCGGAGCCCCCGCCCGCCGTCCAGCCCGCCGACCCGCCCGCGGCCCGGCCGCCCCTGGGCGCCGAACACCCCGCCCCCACCGGGACGCTGCGGCTGCCCGAGGCACCGCTGCCACCGGCCGAGGTCGACCGGCTGGTGGGCGGGCAGCACCACGACCCGCACGCACTGCTCGGCGCCCACCCGGTGCACGGCGGCACGGCGATCCGGGTGCTGCGCCCGTTCGCCGAGCGGGTGGTCGTCGAGACCACCCACGGACCGGCCGAACTCACCCACCAGCAGGGCGGGTTGTTCACCGGACTGGTGGCCGGCGGGGAACCGCCCGAATACACCCTGCTGGTGACGTACCCCGGCGGCGAGCCGCAGCGCCAGCACGACGGCTACCGCACCCCGCCCACCCTCGGCGAGCTCGACCTGCACCTGATCTCCGAGGGCCGGCACGAGCAGCTGTGGCGGGCGCTCGGCTCGCACGTGCGCACCGTCGACGGGGTGACGGGCACCGCCTTCGCGGTCTGGGCGCCGAACGCCGTCGGGGTGCGGCTGATCGGCGGCTTCAACCACTGGGACGGCACCGGGCACCCGATGCGCTCGCTCGGCTCCTCCGGGATCTGGGAGCTGTTCGTCCCCGGCCTGGCCGAGGGCGCCACCTACAAGTACGAGGTGCACACCCGGCAGGGCTGGGTGCTGGACAAGGCCGACCCGCTGGCCCGGGCCGCCCAGTGCCCGCCCGGCACCGCCTCGGTGGTCACCTCCTCCGACTACGCCTGGCAGGACGGCGAGTGGATGGGCCGCCGGGCCCGCGCAGCGCACCACCGGGCGCCGATGTCGGTGTACGAGCTGCACCTGCCGTCCTGGCGCCCGGAGCTCACCACCTACCGCGCCATCGCCGAGGAACTCCCCGGCTACCTCAAGGAGTTGAACTTCACCCACGTGGAGTTCATGCCGGTGATGGAGCACCCCTTCGGCGGCTCCTGGGGCTACCAGGTGTCCGGCTACTACGCCCCCACCGCCCGGCTCGGCGGCCCCGACGACTTCCGCCACCTGGTGGACACCCTGCACCGGCACGGCATCGGCGTGATCGTCGACTGGGTGCCCGCGCACTTCCCCAAGGACGACTTCGCGCTCGCCCGCTTCGACGGCGAGCCGCTGTACGAGCCCGCCGACCCGCTGCGCGCCGAGCACCCGGACTGGGGGACGCTGGAGTTCGACTACGGCCGCAAGGAGGTGCGCAACTTCCTCGTCGCCAACGCGGTCTACTGGTGCGAGGAGTTCCACATCGACGGCCTGCGGGTGGACGCCGTCGCCTCGATGCTCTACCTGGACTACTCCCGCGAGGGCGGCGACTGGACGCCCAACCGGCACGGCGGCCGGGAGAACCTGGACGCGGCCGCCTTCCTCCAGGAGATGAACGCCACCGTCTACCGGCGCTGCCCGGGCGTGATCACCATCGCCGAGGAGTCCACCGCCTGGGACGGCGTCACCCGCCCCACCGACGCCGGCGGCCTCGGCTTCGGACTGAAGTGGAACATGGGCTGGATGCACGACTCGCTGGTCTACATGTCCAAGGAGCCGGTGCACCGCAAGTACCACCACAACGAGATCACCTTCTCGATGGTGTACGCCTACTCGGAGAACTACGTCCTGCCGATCTCGCACGACGAGGTGGTGCACGGCAAGCAGGCGCTGGTCTCCAAGATGCCCGGCGACTGGTGGCAGCAGCGCGCCAACCACCGCGCCTACCTGGGCTTCATGTGGTCCCACCCCGGCAAGCAACTGCTGTTCATGGGGCAGGAGTTCGCCCAGGGCGCGGAGTGGGACCACGAGCAGGGCCCGCAGTGGTGGGTGCTCGACGAGCAGTGGCCGGCCCACGCGGACCACCTCGGGGTGCGCCGCCTCGTCCGCGACCTCAACCGGTGCTACCTCGACACCCCGGCACTGTGGGAGCTGGACACCGTCCCGGACGGCTTCCGCTGGCTCGACGGCGGCGCCGCCGAGGACAACCTGCTCTCCTTCGTCCGGTACGCGGCCGACGGCTCGCCGCTGGTCGCGGTCTGCAACTTCTCGCCGGTCGTCCGGCACGGCCACCGGGTCGGCCTGCCCCGGTTGGCGGGCCGCGAGCAGCTGTGGGAGGAGGCACTGAACACCGACGCCGAGGAGTACGGCGGCAGCGGCGTCGGCAACTCCCACCCGGTCAAGGCCGAGCCGGTGGAGTGGGACGGCCAGCCGCGGTCCGCCGAACTGGTCCTCCCCCCGCTCGCCACCGTCTGGCTCCGCCCGGCACGCTGAACCCCTTCCCGGGTGCCCGCGCCGCCGGGCACCCGGGCGGGACCTCCGCCCCTTGCCCGAACCCCGCCGCTCTGCTCGCGGACGGCCGTTCGGGGTGCGAAGGTATGGTCGATATGACCACTTTCCGAGACGACGGGACGGAGACACCCACGTGGCGCGCAGCGTGTACGTGACCGGCATCGACCGGGGGGACGGCCGGCAGGCGGTCGAACTCGGGGTCATGGAACTGCTCACCCGCCAAGTGGACCGGGTCGGGGTGTTCCGCCCCCTGGTGCACGCCGCCGACCCCGGGCAACCGGGCACCGACCACGTGGTCGAGCTGCTGCGCGGCCGCTACCGGATCGACCTGCCGGGCACCGAGCTGTACGGCCTCACCTACGAGGAGGCCGCCGCGCTCCAGGCCGCCCAGGGGCAGGACGAGCTGGTCTCCGCCCTGGTCGACCGCTTCCACGCGATGGAGCGGCACTGCCAGGCGGTGCTGGTGCTCGGCACCGACTTCGCCGACACCAGCATCCCGGACGAGCTGGCCTTCAACGCCCGCCTGGCCAACGAGTTCGGCGCCGCCGTGCTGCCGGTGGTCGGCGGGCACGGCGAGGACGCCGAGACCGTGATCGCCGAGGTGCGCAACGCCCACCGCGCGTACACCGACCTCGGCTGCCAGACCCTGGCGATGGTCGCCAACCGGGTCGCCCCCGGCGCCAAGCAGCGGATCCAGCGCACCCTCACCGAGAAGCTTCCGATCCCCGCCTACGTCATCCCGGAGGAGCCGGCCCTGGCCGCGCCCACCGTCGCGCAACTGGTCGAGGCGACCGGCGCCGAGGTGCTGCTCGGGGACGCCGCCGGGCTCGCCCGGGACGTGCGCGGCTACGTCTTCGGCGGCGCCATGCTGCCCACCTTCCTGGACGCGCTGACCGAGGGCGCCCTGGTGGTCACCCCCGGGGACCGCGCCGACCTGGTGATCGGCTCACTGGCCGCGCACGCCGCCGGCGCCCCGCCGATCGCCGGCGTGCTGCTGACGCTCGGCCAGCACCCGGGCCCCAACGTGATGGCGCTGGCCGCCCGGCTCGCCCCCGGCACCCCGGTCGCGGTCGTCCCGGAGGGCAGCTGGCCCACCGCCGCCCATCTGACCCACCTGGAGGGCAAGCTCACCTCGGCCAGCCCCCGGAAGGCCGAGATCGCCCTCGGCCTGTTCGAACTGCACGTCGACACGGCCGAGTTGACCAACCTGATCGAGGTCCGCCGGTCCGAGCGGGTCACCCCGATGATGTTCGAGCACGAGCTGCTGGAACGCGCCCGGGGCACCCGCCGGCACGTCGTCCTGCCCGAGGGCACCGAGGAGCGGGTCCTGCGCGCGGCCGAGATCCTGCTGCGCCGCAACATCTGCGACCTCACCCTGCTCGGCGACGTGGACGCGGTGCGCCGCAAGGCCGCGAGCCTGAGCATCGAACTGCCGCAGGAGGACCCGGCCGCCGACCGCGCCCAGGTGCGGATCGTCGACCCGGCCACCAGCCCGCTGCGCCGCCAGTTCGCCGAGCTGTACGCGAAGCTGCGCGCCCACAAGGGGATGACCGTCGAGCTGGCCCTGGACGTCGTCACCGACGTCTCGTACTTCGGCACCCTGATGGTCCAGGAGGGCATCGCGGACGGCATGGTCTCCGGCGCGGTGCACTCCACCGCCGCCACCATCCGGCCCGCCTTCGAGGTGATCAAGACCTCGCCGGGCGCGTCGATCGTCTCCTCGGTCTTCTTCATGTGCCTGGCCGACAAGGTGCTGGTGTACGGCGACTGCGCCGTCAACCCCGACCCGGACGCCCAGCAGCTGGCCGACATCGCCATCCAGGCGGCCGCCACCGCTGCCCAGTTCGGGGTGGAGCCGCGGGTCGCGATGCTCTCGTACTCGACCGGCACCTCCGGCTCCGGCGCGGACGTCGACAAGGTCCGCAAGGCCACCGAGCTGGTCCGCGAGCTGCGGCCGGACATCCTGGTCGAGGGGCCGATCCAGTACGACGCGGCGGTGGACGCCCGCGTCGCGGCCACCAAGCTGCCGGGCTCCCCGGTGGCCGGGCGGGCCACCGTGCTGATCTTCCCGGACCTCAACACCGGCAACAACACCTACAAGGCGGTCCAGCGCTCGGCCGGGGCCGTCGCGGTCGGACCGGTGCTCCAGGGGCTGCGCAAGCCCGTCAACGACCTCTCCCGCGGGGCGCTGGTGCAGGACATCGTCAACACCGTCGCGATCACCGCGATCCAGTCGCAGGACCACAAGGAGGCCACCGCATGAGCGACGGAACCCGCGTCCTGGTCCTGAACGCCGGCTCCTCGTCGGTGAAGTACCAGCTGATCGACATGCTGGACGGGGCCAAGCTCGCCGCCGGGCTGGTCGAGCGGATCGGCGAGGCCGGCGGGCGCCTGGTGCACACCCCGCGCACCGGCGGCCCGCGCGAGACCCTCCAGGCCTTCCCGGACCACGCCTCCGCGCTCAAGGCCGTCGCCGAGGAGCTGGCCGCCGACGGCCTCGGGCTGGACTCCCCCGAGCTGGCCGCGATCGGCCACCGAGTGGTGCACGGCGGGCTGCGGTTCACCGAGCCGACCGTGATCACCGACGACGTGGTCAAGGAGATCCGCCGGCTGATCCCCGTCGCCCCGCTGCACAACCCGGCCAACATCACCGGCATCGAGGTGGCCCGCGCGCTGCGCCCCGACCTCCCCCAGGTGGCCGTCTTCGACACCGCCTTCCACGCCTCGATGCCCGAGTACTCGGCCCGGTACGCGATCGACCGGGCCGTCGCCGACGAGCACCGGGTGCGCCGCTACGGCTTCCACGGCACCTCGCACCAGTACGTCTCGCGGGCCACCGCCCGGCTGCTCGGCAAGGACCCGGCCGAGGTCAACGTGATCGTGCTGCACCTGGGCAACGGCGCCTCCGCCTCGGCCGTCGGCGGCGGCCGCTGCCTGGACACCTCGATGGGCCTGACCCCGCTGGAGGGCCTGGTCATGGGCACCCGCTCGGGGGACATCGACGCCGGCGTGGTGTTCCACCTGCACCGGGTCGGCGGGCTGTCCGTGGACGAGATCGACGACCTGCTCAACCGCCGCAGCGGCCTGCGCGGGCTGTGCGGCGAGAACGACATGCGCGGGATCATGCGCCGGGCCGACGAGGGGGACGAGGACGCGAAGCTGGCGTTCGACGCGTACGTCCACCGGCTGCGCAAGTACATCGGCGGCTACTACGCGGTGCTCGGCCGGGTGGACGCGATCGCGTTCACCGCCGGCGTCGGGGAGAACGCGGCGCCGGTGCGCGCGGCGGCCACCGCGGGACTGGAGGAACTGGGCATCGCCGTCGACCCGGAACTGAACTCGGTGCGGTCCGGCGAGGCGCGGATCATCTCGCCCGAGTACGCCCGGGTGAAGGTCGCCGTGGTGCCCACCGACGAGGAGCTGGAGATCGCCCGACAGGCCTTCGCGCTGGTGCACCGGGAACGCCGGGAGTCCGAGGACTGACACGGATCCGTCTCACTCCTCGGAATTTTTCGTCGGCGATTCCTCCCGGTGCGTGCCGAATGCACCTATAACACGAACGGATAGACTGATCCATATGCGCCGAGCGAAAATTGTCTGCACCCTGGGTCCGGCGACGGACTCCTACGAACAGCTGAAGGCCATCGTCGAGGCGGGCATGAACGTCGCCCGACTGAACATGAGCCACGGCAACCACGCGGACCACGAGGAGCGGTACCGCAAGGTCCGCCAGGTCTCGGAGGACACCGGCAAGGCCATCGGCGTCCTGGCCGACCTCCAGGGTCCCAAGATCCGTCTGGCGACCTTCGCCAACGGCCCGGTGACCGTCGACAACGGCGACGAGTTCACCATCACCACCGAGGACGTCCCCGGTGACCAGCACATCTGCGGCACCACCTACAAGGGCCTGCCCGGCGACGTGAAGCCCGGCGACCCGATCCTGATCAACGACGGCGTCATCGCCCTAGAGGTCGTCAGCGTCGACGGCCCGCGGGTGAGGACCGTGGTGGTCGAGGGCGGCGTGCTCTCGAACAACAAGGGCATCAACCTGCCCGGCGCGGCCGTGAACGTGCCCGCCCTGTCCGAGAAGGACAAGGACGACCTGCGCTTCGCGCTGCGCCTGGGCGTCGACATGATCGCCCTGTCCTTCGTCCGCAACGCGGACGACATCAAGGACGTCCACGAGGTCATGGACGAGGTCGGCATCCGCGTGCCGGTCATCGCCAAGATCGAGAAGCCGCAGGCCGTCGAGGCCATGGAGGAGATCGTCCTCGCCTTCGACGCCATCATGGTCGCCCGCGGCGACCTGGCCGTGGAGTACCCGCTGGAGCGGGTGCCGCTGGTCCAGAAGCAGCTGGTCACCCTGGCCCGCCGCAACGCCAAGCCGGTCATCGTCGCCACCCAGATGATGGAGTCGATGATCCACGCCTCGCGCCCGACCCGCGCCGAGGTCTCCGACGTCGCCAACGCCATCCTGGACGGCGCCGACGCGGTCATGCTGTCCGCCGAGTCGAGCGTCGGCAAGTACCCGGTCGAGACCGTCCGCACCATGGCCCGGATCTGCGAGACGGCCGAGGGGGAGCTGCTCGCCCAGGGCCTCCAGCCGCTCAACCCGGGCCGCAAGCCGCGCACCCAGGGCGGCTCGGTCGCCCGCGCCGCGTGCGAGCTGGGCGACTTCCTGGACGGCAAGGCCCTGGTCGCCTTCACCAAGTCCGGTGACACCGCCCGCCGGCTGTCCCGCTACCGCTCGCCGATCCCGGTGATCGCCTTCACCCCGGACACCGCCACCCGCAACCAGCTCTCGCTGAGCTGGGGCGTCGAGGCCTACGTGACCGAGCAGGTGGCCACCACCGACGCGATGGTCGCGCAGGTCGACCGGGAGCTGCTGCGGATGGGCCGGCTCGGCGAGGGCGAGACCGTCATCGTCACCGCCGGTGTCCCGGTCGGCATCCCCGGCACCACCAACATGGTGCAGGTGCACCACCTGGGCACCCGGAGCGAGTGAGCACCCGTCAGGCCCGAACGCCCGTGGGGCGGTCCTCCTCCGGGAGGGCCGCCCCACGGGCGTCGTACGTCACCCGCTACTCGTTGCTGTAGGGGGCGTCGTCGTTGAACAGGTGCATCCCCGGGATGTGCAGGGTGCCGCCGAACTGGCCGGCCTGCTTGGCGGTGACGCCGGTCAGCTCCAGGTCCAGCGGGATCGGGATGGAGCCGATCAGGTCGTACAGCCAGCGCGGCAGGGTGTCCGGAGTGAGGGTGATCTCGCCCAGGTCGATCGGGATCGGCAGGCCGAGCACCTTGGAGAGGTGACCGGACAGCCGCTCCACGTACATGGTGACCGCGCCGCCGCGCATCGTCGAGGTGGAGCCCGGGGCGCCCTGGACGTGGAAGGTCACCCCGTTGCCCTGCAGGGTCGACATGTCGAGGTTGTCGATGTCGACGCTGTCGACCACGAACTTCAGGACGCGCTTGCTGCCGGTCGGGGTCCTCACGTCGTAGACGCCGTGGAAGGCCGCGCCGTGCAGGGCGAGCCGACTGGTCTTCAGGGTCCAGTTCTGCTCCGGGACGACGTGCCCGGGGGCGGGCGCGCCGGCGGTCCCGGTCCGGTCGTGCGGGCCGGTCAGTTCCAGGGGTTGGCCGGCTGGTCGTTGATGGCCGTCCAGAAGCGGGTGTTGTTGGGGATGTTGCCGTAGGCCCAGAAGGTCCAGCCGCCGCCCAGCGACAGGTCGGGCCCGTAGCGGCCGTCGTGGAACTCGGCCTCGCGCCAGGCGGCCCCGAAGGAGGCCTGGCAGATGCTGTCGGCGGCGGCCCGGCTGTTCAGGCGGGCGCCCTTGACCGGCTGGCTGAGGGCGACGGTGCCCTGCGCCCAGCCGTTGTGGAAGGCGATGGTGAGGCCGTCCGGGGCGGGGCTGCCGTCGACGTTGAGGCAGAGCACGGGCAGCGAGACGGACGGCGCGGTGTCGCCGCTGTAGGCGTTGCTCGGGCTGCCGCCGGGGCCGCCGACCTGGACGGTGCCCTCCGGGCCGTAGGAGACGGCGGACCAGGTCATCCCGAGGTGGGTGGCCGGCCCGGTGGCGGCGGAGGCCGGGGCCGCGGTGAGCGGGATCAGGGCGGCCGCGGCGACGGCGGTCGCGGTGGCGACGGCCTTCTTCAGACGGTTCATCAACTGCTCCTGAGTTCAGTGTCTCTCACTGTGTGACCGGCTCGTTTCGGCCGGTGCACAAGAAAGTTCTCAACCGAACGCACACAACTGGCATGATCTGATCATCAGTTCGTCACCACACGCGCTCATCCATCACGGCGGCGGCCGTCCCCGGCCTCCGCAGCCCCCGGGAGGGACCGCTTGGAGTTCAGGATCCTCGGCTCGCTGGAGGTGTGGACCGGCGACGGCCGACGCGTCCCCTCCGAAGGCTCCCGCCAGGAACGGCTGCTGGCCGCCCTGCTGCTCAACGCGGACAGCTCCGTCCCGGTCAGCCGGCTGGTGGACGCCGTCTGGGACGAGCAGCCGCCGGCCACCGCCACCCGCCAGGTCCGCAACCTCGCCGGACTGCTGCGGCGCCGCTTCACCGAGGCCGACCCGGACGCACCGCCCGTCCTGCTGACCGACGGCCGCGGCTACCGGATCACCCTCACCGGCCACCGCCTGGACGCCCGTGACTTCACCGACCGGCTCGCCCTCGCCCGCGACGAGGCCGCCGCCGGACGCCCCCCGGCGGCGGTCGAC
>NZ_JBEZUT010000036.1:0-38575 GCF_040636595.1 Kitasatospora sp. NPDC036755 | reverse complement strand
GGTCGCGGGTTCGAATCCCGCAGGCGGCTCAGTGTGAAAGGCCCAGGCCGGATCCAATCCGGCCTGGGCCTTTTTGCGTGCCGTGGGCGGGGCCGCCAGCCCGCAGGCCACCCGCAGCGTCGTCGTCCTCATGGGTTCCCCTCCCTCAGGGCCTGGCCCCTGGCTCCGGCCGAGCCAACCGTCCGTCGCGGCCGCGGTCAACCCGGACCTCCCCGCGATGGGCACGATTTCGCCAAGCCCCGCACACAGTGGGCGCGCACCGCCCACACCGGCCGAGCCGGGAGATGCCCCGAACCGGCGACACTCGCGCTAAACCCGAAGCAACGCGGGCATTTCACCCATGCGTTGCTCGCCGAGGCAACGCCCGCGCCGTCGAACGAAAGGCAGAAGCGATGAGCATGATCCAGACCGGCAAGCTGCAGTTGAGCTCCAGCAGTGCCACGGAGCTGACCGGCGGAGCCACGTCGACCTTCACCCAGGTCACCTTCCCCTCGCCCTTCCCCGACACCGCGACGGTGGTCGTCGTCCCGTTCGTCCAGACGTTCAACGGCCCGGACACCCCGGGGCTGCGGATCGCCGACGTCACCAGCACCGGCTTCAAGATCCGCATGAACGAACTCGTGGGCAGCGGGCGGGCGTTGTCCGACGGGCCGCACACCTCCGAGACGGTCGGCTGGATCGCGAGCACCGTGTAGGCCCGGGGGCCCTTGCGGCCCGGGCCGCAAGGGCCCTGCCCGGGAGCCGGCCCCGCCCCCAGCCGTCGTTTGCCGGAGCGGCGAAACCCCCTGGACACGGCCGGCCGCCGGTGCGAGGGTCCGGTCATGACCGTCGACGAACCATTCGCCCTTCCCCTCCCCCTGCCCGGCGGCCTGCTGCTGCGCGAGCCCGGACCGGCCGACCTGGAGCAGATCGGCGCGCTGCTCGCGAAGCGCCTCGCGCCGCAGGACGCGCTCGACCACCGCCTGGTGGTCGAGGACCCGGACGCCGGCTGGTCGGCCTGCGCCGTGGTGGTCGACGGCGACCGGGTGGTGTCCACCGCCACCCTGCTCGACGAGGAACTGCGCCTCGGCGACGTCCGGCTGCCCGCCGGGCAGGTCGAACTGGTCGCCACCGACGAGGAGTACGAGGGCCGCGGCCTGGTCCGGGCACTGCTGCGGTGGGCGCACGCCCGCTCCGCCGCCCGCGGGCACGTGGTCCAGGTGATGATCGGAATCCCGTACTTCTACCGGCAGTTCGGCTACGAGTACGCGATCGACATCCCGGTCTCGCGTCCCGTGCACGGCACCCCGGCCTTCGAGGGCGGGGAGCCCGCCCTGCGCACCGCCCGGGCCGCGGACCTGCCCGCCCTGGCCGCGCTCCAGGAGCGGACGCAGCGCGGCTTCGACCTCGCGATGGCCCACTCCCCCGCCCGCTGGCGCTGGCTGCTGGCGCACGACGCGAGCACGCTGCGGGTGGTCGAGCGCGCCGGCGAGGCGGTGGCCGTGGGACGCACCACCCCGGTGGACGACGGGGAGTTCCACCTCGCCGAGGCGGCCGCCACGGACGACCGGGCGGCACGCGAACTCCTGGCCGGCGTGGCCGCGTCGGAACCCGGCGCACGGCTCCACGTGGTGCACCGGCCCGGCACCCTGCCGGCCACCGTCTGGCACGACCTCCTCGACCACACGCCGCGCCCCGGGGCGGAGCAGTACTACGTCCGCATCCCAGATCCGGCCGCGCTGCTCGACCGGCTGCGCCCACTGCTGGGGCAGCGCCTCACCGCCGCCGGCGTGGACCGCACCGGCCGCGACCTGCTGCTCTCCACCTACCGCGCGCACTACCGGATCCCGGTCGGCGAGCAGGGGCCGGGCGAGGTGGTCACGGGCGCCACGATGCGGGGCCCGGGCGAGGAGGACTGCCTGTGCGTGGCCCCGGACCAGCTGGCGGCGCTGCTCTTCGGGCCGTACGGGATCGAGGGGTTGAGCCGGCTGCGGCCGGACGCGTACGTCCGCGGGGAGGACGAGGCGTACCGGGCGCTGTTCCCGCCGCTGACGGCGGACCTGTTGACGTACTACCTGCCGTGAGGCGCTGCGCCCCGGGCTCACGCGACCCCCTGTCGGGGCCCGGCCGCCCGGGGAGTAGTGTGCGCCCCGTGAACGAACTGATCTTCCGGGGGAAAGACCTGTTCCGCCCCTCCTGGTCCACCTTCGCGGTCCCGCTGCTCGCCCTCGCGGCGCTCGCCGTCCTCGGTTTCCGGGAGCTCGGCGCCCTCGGCACCGGCCTGTTGACGGCCGCGACCGTCCTGGTCGCCGTCCCGGCCTGGATCCTGACGCTCCGATCCTGGAGCCGGGTCGGCGCCGACGGCATCACCGTCTGCTGGGGCATCGGCGGCGGCCGCACCTACGCCTGGGAGGAGGTGCGCTGGCTGGACGTCCGGGAGTTCAACGGCAACGGCATGAGCACGCGTTCGGCCCGGATCCACCTCGCCTCCGGCCGGCGCCGCTCGCTGCCGGGCCTCGGCTCCAGCACGAGGTTCCCCAACAAGGGCTTCGACACGGACTACCGCCGGGTCGTCAACTGGTGGGAGTACAGCACGCCGCCGGAGCAGCGTGTCCTGCCGCGGCGGCGGTTCCGCGACCGGGTGACGCCCGTGGCGGTCGGACTGGGGCTCGGCCTCGTCACGCTTCCGCTGGTCGTCGTCATCGTCTCCGTGATGCGGTAGCACCGGCCGCCGCCGCAGCGGATCGGCCCCGGCTCCCGGGTGGGAGTCGGGGCCGACGTGCGTCCGGACCTGCTGACGGCTGATCACCGGACCTACGGTGCCGGTCAGTCGGCCACGGTGACGGTGAACCCCTCCGGCGCCCGCAGCTCGACCCGGCCCGTGTGGTCGGTCGTCACCCCGATCGGCAGTCCGGCCACGGTCAGCCCGTCGATCCGCAGCGACTCGTACCCGGCGGGCACCCGGGCCCGGACCGTCAGCCGGCGGCCCGGCGCGTCCGCCGTCAGGCCGAGCACCGACTGGAGGACGGTGACGGCGGAGGCGGCGGCCCAGGCCTGCGGCCGGCAGGACGCCGGGTACGGGACGGGCCGGGCGTAGTGCTCGCGCGGGTGGCCGCCGAACAGTTCGGGCAGCCGGTGGTCGAAGGCCGCGGCGGCCCGCACCAGCCCGGCGGCCAGCGGGGCGGCCGCCTCGTGCAGCCCGGCCCGGGCGAGGCCGTGGACGGCGATGGCGCTGTCGTGCGGCCAGACCGAACCGGTGTGGTAGCCGAGCGGGTTGAAGCCGGCGGCGGTCGCGTCCAGGGTGCGCAGCCCGAAGCCGCTCGCCATGCCGGGGCCGGTGAGCCGGCGGGCCACGAGTGCGCTCTCCTCGGCGTCCAGCAGCCCGGTGCCGAGCAGGTGGCCCATGTTGGAGGCGATCGAGTCCACCCTCCGCTTGGCGCCGTCGAGGGCCACCACCGGGTAGCGGCCGTCCTCGTCCTCGGTCCAGAAGTGGGCCCGGAAGCGTTCGCGCAGCCGCTCGGCCCACTCCCGCCAGTGCTCGGCGCCGGGGCGGTCGAAGGCCTCCAGCAGCTCGGCCGCGGCGAGCGCGGCCTCGTGGGCGTACGCCTGGACCTCGCTGAGGGCGATCGGGGCGTCGGCGATCCGGCCGTCGCGGAACCGGATGCTGTCGGAGGAGTCCTTCCAGCCCTGGTTGGACAGGCCGCGGCCGGTGCTGTCCAGGTACTCCAGGAAGCCGTCGCCGTCGGCGTCGGCGTACCGTTCCAGCCAGCCGAGGGCGGCCTCGGCGTGCGGGAGGAGCTCCTCGACCTGGTCGGCGGGCAGGCCCCAGCGCCAGGCGTCGTGCAGCAGGACGAGCCAGAGCGGGGTGGCGTCGGCGGTGCCGAAGTAGCGGGGCGGCAGGTGGGATCCGGTGTCGAGGTGCTGTTCGGCGCGGCGGACCTCGTGGAGGATCTTGCCGGGCTGCTCCTCGGTGGCCGGGTCGGTGGTGCGGCCCTGGCGGCGGGCGAGGGTGCGCAGGGTGCCGGCGGCGAGCTCGGTGCCGAGCGGGAGCAGCATCCGGGCCGCCCAGAGCGAGTCGCGGCCGAACAGGGTGAGGAACCAGGGCGCGCCGGCGCCGAGGAAGGTGTCAGCGGGGCTGAGCGGGTCGGTGAGCAGCAGGCCGCGCAGGTCCTGGTGGGAGCGGGCGAGCCAGTGGCCGAGGTCGTGGTCGCGGCCGGTGACGGCGGGGGTGCGCCAGGGGGCGGCGTCGGCGGGCGGGGCTGGGAAGAGGTCGCCCTCGCGGTGTTCGGCGGTGCACTCCAGGACGGCCTCCCAGGCCTGGCCGGGGGCGAGTTCCAGGTCGTAGCCGAGGGTGCCGGTGGCGGCGTCGAGGTGGTCGGGGACCGGGTCGAGGGCGAGGACGGCGGTGAGCGGGCCGTCGGTCCAGCGCAGCCCGTCGGGTTCGGCGCCGGGGGTGCGGGGGGTGCCGGTGCGGCCGGCCTTGACGGCGTCCATCGCGGCGAAGTCGCTCTCGGCGCGCAGGTCCAGGCGCAGCCGGGCGGTGAGGTCGCCGGCGTTGCGGACGGTGAGGTGTTCGACGAGGCGGCCGGGCCGCAGTTCGCGGCGGCGCTCCAGGGTGACGGCGGGGTCGGCGGTGGCCTCGGCGAGGCCGCGCAGCACGGTGACGAAGGTGGTGGTGCCGTCCGGGGCTTCGGCGGTGGCGACGTGCGCGTCGGGGATTCCGGCGACGATGGCCTCCAGGCGGGAGAGGATCCGCCGGTCCCCGTGGAAGAATCCGTCCGCGCCTTCGCCGATCCGGCCGTCGGGGCGCGAGGCGCAGAAGCTCGGGGCGGCCACGGAGAGCCGGGTGTCGTGGAGGAACGGCTGCAGCTCTGTCGCTGACATGGTGTCTTCATCCTCTGCTGGGGGCTTGACAGTTGCTTCCACCCGGGCGCAACCTTTCTGCCGTTGGAGCGTTCCAAGACATTAACCCCGCTGGTGGGGATGATGGAACCCCCGATTGGAACGCTCCAACATCTGGTCAACGAAGACAGAACCTAGGATCGCCGTCATGAATGCACACTCATCGCCCCGGCCCCGGGCAGGGTCCGCCGTGACCCTCGAAATGGTCGCCGCCCGGGCCGGCGTGGGCCGTCAGACGGTGTCCAACGCGCTCAACTCGCCCGACCTGCTGCGCCCGCAGACCCTGGAACGGGTCCGGCGCGCCATCGACGAACTCGGCTACCGGCCCCACCGGGCCGCCCAGGCGCTGAAGACCAGGGCCAGCCGACTGATCGGCTACGGCCTCCGCTCCAGCAGCACCGGCGTCCCCACCCCCGTCCTCGACCAGTTCCTGCACTCGCTCTCCGAGGCCGCCGACCGGGCCGGCTACCGGGTGGTGCTGTTCGCCGTCGCCCCCGGGGACGACGAACTCACCAGCTACCGCCAACTGCTCGACGAACACGGCGCGGACGGCTTCGTGCTCAGCGGCACCGACCGCGGCGACCGCCGCCAGGGCTGGCTGCACGAACAGGGCGTCCCCTACGTCGCCTTCGGCCGCACCTGGACCGGCCGGGACGTCGGCGACTGGGTCGACGTCGACGGCGCCGCCGGGACATCGGCCGCCGTCCGGCACCTGGCCGGGCTCGGCCACCGCAAGATCGGCTTCCTCGGCTGGCCCAAGGGCTCCGGCGTCGGCGACGACCGCGCCCGCGGCTGGCAGAGCACGATGCGCGAGCTCGGACTGACCACCCGGGGCCGTCGGGCCGAGAGCCCCGACGACCCCGCACACGCCACCGAGGCCGCCGAGCGGCTCCTCGCCGCCGGCGCCACCGCCGTCGTCGCCGCCAGCGACACCCTCGCCCTCGGCTGGTACCAGGCGCTGCGCCGGGCCGGGCGCACCCCGGGGCCGGACGCCGCCGTCATCGGCTTCGACGACTCCCCGATCGCCCCGCTCCTGCACCCCTCGCTGTCCAGCCTCTCCCAGCCGCTCGACGCCGTCGGCCGCGCCTGCATGCGGCTGCTGCTGGAACGCCTCGGCGACCGCCGGCGGCCGACCGAACACGTCCTCCTGAAACCCGAGTTGGTGCTCCGCGAAAGCGTGTGACGCCACTCCCCCGAGCCATCTGCGCCCACCGCACCAACCCTCGCAAGGAGATCCGCATGGCCACCTCCCGCACCCTCGCCGCGGCCGCCGTCTGCGCGGCCGTCACCCTCGGCGCCGTCACCGGCTGCTCCTCCTCCGGCGGCTTCGGCGACTCGACGGCCAAGCAGGCCTCCGGCGGCAAGCAGGACCTGACGGTGCTGATCGCCACCTCCGGCGAGGCCGAGACCGCGGCGGTCAAGGCGGCCACCGCCGCCTGGGCGCAGAAGACCGGAAACACCGTCACCGTGCAGATCGCGAGCAACATCAACCAGCAGCTCGGCCAGGCCTTCGCCGGCGGCAACCCGCCGGACCTCTTCTACGTCAACTCCGACCAGTTCGCCAACTACGCCAAGGGCGGCTCCCTCTACGCGTACGGGGACCTGGTCCCGGACGCCGCGGACTTCTCCGAGCAGCTGCGCAGGGCCTTCAGCCACGACGGCAAGCTCACCTGCCTGCCCAAGGACAGCTCCACCCTGGGCCTGGTGATCAACACCGCCATGTGGCAGCAGGCCGGCCTCACCGAGGCCGACTACCCCACCACCTGGCAGCAGCTCTCCGACGACGCAGCCAAGCTCACCAAGGACGGCGTCACCGGCCTGGTCACCGCCCCCGACTACCAGCGGCTGGGCGCCCTGATGAAGGAGGCCGGCGGCTGGATCACCAACCCCGAGCAGAACGCGATGACCGCCGACAACCCGGCCAACAAGCAGGCCCTGGAGTACCTCCGGACCATGATGAAGGCCGGGTCCGCCAAGTACGTCGCCGAGGTGGACGCCGGCTGGGGCGGCGAGGCGCTCGGCAAGGGCAGGGCCGCGATGACCATCGAGGGAAACTGGCTGAAGGGCGCGATGGCCAAGGACTACCCGGACGTCGGCTACAAGGTGCTCCCGCTGCCCGCCGGCCCGGCCGGCCCCGGCACCCTCGCCTTCAGCAACTGCTGGGGCATCGCCGCCAGGAGCACCCACCAGGCCGCCGGAGTCGACCTCGTCAAGCACCTCACCTCCGCCGAGCAGCAGCTGGAGTTCTCCAAGGCCTTCGGCGTCATGCCCTCGCGCACCAGCGCGCTCGCCACGTACGCCCAGCAGTACCCGGACTCCAAGGCGTGGGTGGACGGCGTCGCCACCTCCCAGCCGCCGGTCACCATCGCCGGCTTCAACCAGGTGCTCACCCAGTTCAACACCGACCTCCAGTCGCTGAGGACCGGGGACCCGGCCACCATCCTGGGCACCCTCCAGCGCAACGGCGAGCAGGCCCTGAAGAATGCCAGGTAGGCGCACCATGGGCACCATACGGGCCATACGGGCCATACGCACCACCCGCACACCCACCACCCGCACCCGCACCGGGCGCGGCCTGCGCGAAGGGGCCTGGGGCTGGCTGTTCACTGGCCCCATGGTCCTCGTCCTCGGCCTCTTCCTGGTCCTGCCCATCGCGATGGCCCTGTGGGTCAGCCTGCTGCACTGGGACGGACAGTCCGACCCCTTCAGCGGCAGCGCGGACTTCGTCGGCCTGGACAACTACCGGCGGCTGTTCGCCGAGGACGGCCTGGACCGCACGCTCTTCGCCACCTCGATGCGCAACACCCTCTACTACGTCCTGCTGACCGTCCCGCTCCAGACGGCGCTGGCCCTCGTCCTCGCCATCACCGTCAACCAGCGGCTACTGCGCGGCCGCGGCGCCCTGCGCACGGTGTTCTACTTCCCGTCCGTCACCAGCTCGATCGCCGTCTCCACGGTCTTCCTGTTCCTCTTCCAGGGCAGCGGCGCCGTCAACCGGATACTCGGCCGGCTCGGCGTCCAGGGGCCGAACTGGTTCGCCGACCCACGCGGACTGGTCTGGCTGGTCCTCGGCCGGCTCGGCGTCGACCAGCCCGCCCCCGGCCCGGGCGGGCCGCTCGGACTCTCGTGGTCCGAGTGGTTCGCCGGCCCCTCCGTCGCCATGTGCACCCTGATCCTGATGGCGGTCTGGACCACCTCCGGCACCTTCATGCTGATCTTCCTCGCCGCCCTCCAGGACATCCCGCGCGAACTGGAGGAAGCCGCCGCCCTGGACGGCGTCAACCGCCGCCAACTGCTGCGCCACGTCACCCTGCCCGCGCTGCGGCCCGTCCTGTTCCTGGTCCTCACCCTCGGGCTGATCTCCACCTGGCAGGTCTTCGACCAGATCTACGTGATGGGCAAGGGCGCCCCCGGCAACACCACCCTCACCCCCGCCTACCTGTCCTACTCGGCCGGCTTCGACAACGCCGACTACGGGCAGGGCGCCGCCATCGCGTTCGTCCTGCTCGGCCTGATCCTGCTGCTCACCGCCGCCCAGCGGTGGGTGCTGCGGGAACGGGACGGCAAGCCGCGAGGCGGCCGGAAGGGAGCCCGCCGTGCCGCGCACTGACACCCCGCGCGCCGATGCCCCGGGTGCCGATGCCCCGCGTGCTGCCGGCCCGGGTACCGATGCCTCGCGTGCTGACGCCCCGCGTGCTGCCGACCCGCGGGCCGAGGAGCGGCCGGTCCTCGGCCGCTTCCCCGGACCGCTGCGGTACCTCGGCTACGCGGCGCTGGCCGGCTTCGCGCTGCTCTACCTGCTGCCGTTCCTGCTGCAGCTGGTGAACAGCGTCAAGACCGACCCGGACGCGGCCGCCCACCCGATGTCCCTGCTGCCGGACGGCGGCACCCTCGCCTCCTACCGGCGCCTGTTCGGCCTGGCCGACGGCGTGGAGAACGTCCCGTTCCTGCGCTGGCTGGGCAACAGCGTGGTGGTGACCGTCCTGGTCACGGCCGGCCGGGTGCTGTTCGACTCGATGGCGGGCTACGCGCTGGCCCGGATCAGGTTCCCCGGCCGCCGGCTGCTCTTCGCCTTCGTCCTGGCCGTGATGGCCGTGCCCGGCGTGGTGCTGCTGATCCCGAAGTTCCTGGTGCTGAAGAGCTTCGGCATGTTCGACACCTACAGCGGAATGGTCCTGCCCCTGCTGGTCGACGCCGCCGGGATCTTCATCATGAAGCAGTTCTTCGAGTCGGTGCCGCGCGAGATCGAGGAGGCCGCGCGGATCGACGGTGCCGGAACCTTCCGGATCTTCTGGTCCGTCGTGCTGCCCATGTCCCGGCCCTCGCTGATCACCCTCACGGTGCTCTCCTTCCAGGGCTCCTGGAACGAGTTCACCCACTTCCTCGTCTCCACCCAGTCCAGCGACCACGACACCCTCACCACCGGCCTCGCCCACTTCGTCGCCGGCGGCCTCGGCTCCGGCACCCAGTACCCGCTCAAACTGGCGGCGGCCCTCGTCTCCACCGTCCCGGTGGCCGTGCTGTTCTTCTGCTTCCAGCGCCACTTCGTCCGCGGCGCCAACTCGGGCTCCTCCAAGGGGTGAAGCCTGTTGCGGAAGGTCCGGTGCGGGCCGTCGTGGGTGGGGTGGCCCGCAGGTCGGAACGGACACCGGGCCACTGTCACCCGACCTTCCGCGACAAGCTTCAGGAGGGACCGGAGCCCGCACCGCCGGCGGCCGGATCCGGGGCACGGAAGGTACGGCGGTACGCCGACGGGGCGACTCCCGCCTCCGCCGCGAGGTGCCGCCGCAGCGAGGTGGCGGTGGCGAACCCGACCTCGTGGGCGACACGTTCCACCGGCAGATCGCTGGACTCCAGCAGGTGCCGGGCCCGCCGCACCCGCTGCGAGGTCAGCCACCGGCCGGGGCTCAGACCGGTCTCCTCCTTGAAGCGCCGGGCGAAGGTACGGGTGCTCATCGCCGCGTGCTCGGCCAACTCGTCCAGGGTCAGCGGAAGTTCGAGCCGCAGCAGGGCCCAGTCACGGGTCGGCCCGGTGCCGGTCGCGCCCGTCGGCGGCAGTGGCCGCTCGATGTACTGGGCCTACCCACCATCCCGGTACGACGGCATGACGCAGAAGCGGGCGGCCTGGTTGGCGACCTCGATGCCGTGGTCCTGGCGCAGCAGGTGCAGGCAGACGTCGAAGCCGCTGGCCGCCCCCGCCGAGGTCAACACGTCACCGTGGTCGACGAAGAGAACGCCGGCGTCGAGCTCGACCCGGGGGAACTGCTCCCGGAAGCGGTCGCCGAGCGCCCAGTGGGTGGTGGCCCGACGCCCGTCGAGGAGACCGGCGCCGGCCAGCAGGAAGGCACCGCTGCAGATCGACACCAGCCGGGTGCCGGGCCGCAGACCGGAAAGCGCCTCCAGGGCCTTCGCGTTCGTCGTGGCGGCCGATCCCCGGGGTATCGCGTACCCGGGGACGATCACGGTGTCCGCCTCGGCCAGCACCTCGGGCCCGTGCCCGGGGGTGACCGTCAGGTCCGAGACGGTGCGCACCGGCTTCCCGTCCACGCCCGCGGTCACCACCTCGTACCGGCCACCGGCGGCGCCCAGGACGTGCTGAGGTATGCCCAGTTCGAAGGGATAGATCCCGTCGAGCACCAGGACGACCACCTTGTGGACGCCGGGCCGCGGTTCGGGAGGTACCACGCGATCCGCTTCGGCGGCACGACCGGCCACATCACGGGATCCGGACGCACCGGGGGCGGCATGGTGAACGGGCATGGCGCGAATGTATCGAAGACTGACCTTCCCGCCATGGCCGGGGCCGACCCGAACGGCAAGGATCGAGGCATCGATCGATCCGAGCACCCATTCGACGTCGGACATGTCCGGCCGAACTCAGGAGGTTTCCCATGGCCAAGGGCTACTGGGTCAGTGTCTACCCCGCCACCACCGACCCCGAGAAGCTGACCGCCTACGACCAGCTGGCAGGCCAGGCCGTCCGCGCCGCGGGCGGGCGCCTCCTGTCCCGCGGCACCCGAGTCGTCGCCCGCGAGGCCGGAACCACGCACCGCGCCGTCCTGATCGAGTTCGACAGCCTCGAACAGGCGGTCGCCGCCTACGAGAGCGAGGCCTACCAGAAAGCCCTGACGGCCCTCCCCGACGGCTTCCAGCGCGACTTCCGCATCATCGAAGGCATCGACTGACCGACACCCCCGGCCGTCGCCGAGCACCCGGCACCAGCACCCTCGCGGCCGTGCGCAGCTCGTCACCCGCGCATCCCCGCGCGACGGCCGCAGGCACTTCGAGCACGAGTGCATCCCAACTCGGTTCTGTCGCTGTGGGATTCCGTGGACCGGACAGAGGGCCTCGTCAAGGATTTCCAGCAGCAGGCGAACTGACCACGACACCCCGCTCGGCTTCGGCCGAGCGGGAGCGCGTTTCTTGTGTCTGCGGCTACCCGAACGGCAGCACAGCGGTGCTGCGCCGGCCCAGGGTGCGCGCGTAGTCGACCGCCCGGCCGTCGAGGGCCCGATAGTTCAGCACCGGATCGCCGGCGGCAACGAGGGCGGTCGCGCACCCCAGGCACCACGGCTGCGGGGGGTCGATGTCCAGGTCCTCGATGACTGCGTCCGCTGTGCACTCGGTGCAGATCGACATGCCGCCGGCTCTCCTTCTCGCTCAGGCCCAGCTGGAGCCGCACTGGGTGCAGCCCCACCGGCCGTCCATCGTCTGGTAGGTGGATCCCGACCCGCAGACCGGGCACGCCATGGCGGTCACGGTCTGGTCGCCGTTCAGCACGGTACCGGGCTGCGGGGTGTCCTGGCCGGTGATCGGGGTCGGCCGGTCGAGCAGGGCTGCACTCATGACACACTCTCCTCTGGCTGAGGGGTGGATGGGGATGCGCCCGGCCGGGGCACTCACAAGGGTTCCCGCCCCGCAGCTGCTCGGGGAGGCATGGAGAGGTGCTCCGCACGCCGTGTGCGTGCCCCGCACACCCTGTGCGCGCCCTGCCTTCGGGCGCGGGCCGGCCAGTACGGTTACGGCCCCGTGCAGTCGGAGGGGGCCTCGTGTCACGTCAGCGTCGGCTCGGGGCGGTCATCAGGGCCGCCCGGTGTGCACAGCGGATGACGCAGGCCGAGTTGGGCCGGGCCTGCGGGTACTCGGCCTCGGCTATCAGTCGGGTGGAGGCGGGTCTGCTGCGGCCGGCCGAGCAGCCGCTCGCCGTGATCGTCCGGGTGTTGGGCCTGCGGCTTGACGCGCTCGGCCTGGAGCGAACGGCTACGCTGGCGCGATATGTGACCCAGGATCAGGAGGACGTCATGCTCCGCAGGCAGCTGTTGGTGGCCGGCATGGCGGCGGCCGGTACCTCGATGCTCCCGTCGACCTCGGCGGCTGCGGCGCGGCCGGATGCGTCGGCCCGAATCGTTGGGGCGCTGTACGAGCCGGCGGCATCGGTCCCGGTGTCTCTGCACCAACTTGGCCAGGAGTTGTCCGCAGCGCGAGCCCGGTTCACCGCGGCCCGGTACGAGGACCTCGGCGCCGCCCTGCCCAGCCTGCTGGGTACGGCGCAGGCAACCCGGGAAACGTTGTCCGGCCGGGCCCGGGAGCAGGCGCACGCATGCGTCGCCCGCGCCTGGGTGCTGGCTACGGAACTCGCGGTGAAGGCACACGCAGATGTGGCGTGGCCAGCGGCGGACCGGGCGCTCGCCGCGGCTGAGGCCAGCGGCGACCCGGTGGTCCGCGGGGAGGCGGCCCGGGTCCTGGCCATCACGATGCGGCGAGCCGGGCGGCCTGCTGCGGCAGTGGACCTCCTGCGCCGGACGGCCGAATCGCTCGACCAGGCCCCAGGCGACACGTCGCGTGCGGTGGCGGCCTCCCTGCTGATGACGGCGTCCTACACGGCGGCGTGCGGGCAGCGCCGCGCGGATGCCCTTGAGCTGATGGCAGGTGCCGAGGACGCGGTGGGCCGTTTGACCGCCGCAGAGCGGCAGCGGACGGACCTGTTCACGGTCGACGCCACCAACGCGCAGGCCGACCTGTACTGGATCGGCGTGCACACCGCGCTGGGCACCCCTGACGAGGCCGTACCGTATGCAGCGCGTATCGCGCCGGCACGGCTGCCGACGACCGAGCGGCGGGCCCGGTACGGGACAGACTGCGCCCGCATGTGGCACCGCCTCGGCGACCGCCACCGAACGCTCGCGGCCCTACAGTTCACAGAACGGGTCGCGCCCGAGGAAGCACGGCGGCCTGCCCTGCGGGCACTGACGGCAGACCTCCTGTACGCGCCGGTCACGGTCGCGGGTGTGCGAGAACTCGCCGCGCGCACGGGCGTTTCGTAGAAGGGGTTCGGCCTTCGGAGACTTCTGCGACGAAGTACCAACGGCGGCGGATTGCTGGACTCCGCCGCCGATGCCTTCCCGCCACCAGCAGCGGTTCGTCTCGCCGTGCGGTCGGTGGCGGTGTCCGCCGCCTGCCCGGGGTGCGGGCGGAGGTCGTCACGGCTGCACTGCTATTACCGGCGGCTTCTTGCAGACCGTCCGGTAGCCGGTCGGCGAGTGCGGCTGGACCTGAGGGCGCGTCGTCTCGTGTACGAGAACGACCGGTGCGGACGGCGGACGTTCGCCGAGCAGATCCAGGATCTGACGTCCCGGCACGCGCGTCGCACGACCGCGCTCAACGCCCAGCTCACCGACATCGCGCTGTTCCTGGGCGGCAGGGCCGGGTAGGTCAGTAGTGGTACGGAGATCGGTCTGGTCTCCGCCGACCCGGGTGTGGAAGACTCGCCAGGTCGCTTCAATAGGCGCCGCCGGGGCGCCCGAGGTCCGATCGCGGGCCGAACCAGCGGGAGTAAGAGGCGGTGCAGGCGGTAGCCGCACGCGTGACGCGCGATCGGCGTCCTGAGTAGACCCCGCTGGATCCCGGCCTCGATCGCCTCCATGTGATCAGCCGGCAGCACCCGGGTCGGAAGCAGAGGACTGACCCCGGCCTGGCCCCGGCCGACGGAGGACCGCTATCCCCAGCAGCGAAGCGCCGACGCCCTTGCGGCGGTCACCGCCCGACAGGTTCGTACCAGGAATCCGGCATTTCCACGTTTCTGTAGGAAAAGCAAGCCTAGTCGACTGGACTACCACATCTCCCACCAGCTCAAATGCAAAACGGATCGGTGATTATGCCTGTTCAAGTAACTGACTGCTCCTTCGGCTACCGCAAGGGCTCCCGAGTCCTGGATTCCTTCAGCCTCAGCCTGGGCACCGGCTGCAGTGTCCTGCTCGGCCCGAACGGCGCCGGCAAGTCGACCCTGCTCGGCCTGATGGCCTCCGCCCTCAGGCCCGAAGCCGGTCGCATCACGCTCGACGGACTGGACACCAGCAGCTCCAAGGACCTCAAGGCCTACCGCCGGAAGGTCGGTTGGCTCCCCCAGCAAGTGCGGCCGGTACCCGGCCTACGCGTGCGGGAGCAAGCCGCCTACGCCGGCTGGCTCAAAGGCATGTCGCGCAGCGAAGCCTGGGACCAGTCACAAAAGGCCATCCACAAGGTCGGGCTCACCACACTCGCGGACCGGCGCAGCGGGGAGCTGTCCGGCGGACAGTTACGACGGCTGGGAATCGCGCAGACCTTGGTGCACAGTGCCCAGGTCGTACTCCTGGACGAACCCACCGCGGGCCTCGACCCGGTCCAACGCGGGGTCTTCCGGGAGCTGATCGGCGAGCTGCGCCATCTCACGAGTTTCGTCGTCTCCACTCATCAGACCGAGGACCTGGCCGAGATCTACGACTCGGTCGTCGTCCTCGACCGGGGAACGGTGCGCCATCAAGGGCCCATCGAGTCCTTCCTGGCCCTCGCGCCGCACGGTGTCTCCGCGGAACGGCGTGCCGAGGCCGCCTACGCCGGCATCGTCACCGGGGAGGTGTGACCGTGCCCTGGCGCAGCATCATCCGGATCTCATCGGCCGTGCGGGCCATGCCCGTCCTGCTCGTGTGGATCGCGATGTACAGCGGCAAAATGACCGGCTGGATCACCGACGGCTACTGGCCTTCCGTCACCGCCCAGAGCAGCTTCCTGCTCAACTTCACCGCACCCGCCGTCGCGGCCTGCGGAGCCTGGGAAGGCCTCAGGGTGCGCCAGTCCGCGGTGCTCGGTACCGCGCCCGCCCGTTCCGCCACCGCCATCGCTCTCTCCGTCCTGGCTCCGACCCTGGCCCTCGGCACCGTGTCCGTCCTGACCGCCCTCGCCCTGTTCGTGCCGCAGGCCGGCGGCATCCCCGGCTGGTCCGTGCCCGTCATCATCCTCCTGGAACTGCTCGTCGTTCTCGCGCACACCGTGGTCGGCTACGTGCTCGGACAGATGCTGCCGCGGCTGCTCGCCGTACCCCTGACCCTCATCGCCGGCTTCCTGTGGATGGCCTACCCGTCGACCCTCGACGCCTTCTGGGTCCGCCAGCTCAACGGCCGCAACCTCACCGAGTGCTGCGCCCTGGACCAGGTGCCGGCCACCCGGGCGGTCCTCGCCCCGGCCGTCGTGGCTGTCGGGATGGTGGGTGCTGCCTGGATCTGGACGCTGCTGCGCGGGAACAACCGGATCACCGCAATCCTGGCACTGGCGGCCACGACAGCCGCAGGTGCGTGGATCGCCGCACCTCTCGGCTACCGTGCGGCGCAGGCACGCCCGCAAAGCGAGCAGACCTGCACCACGACGGAGCCGCGGGTGTGCCTGTGGCCCGAGCAGAAGGCCGACGCCGCCCGCATCACCGACTGGGCCCTCGAGGCCCAGCAGCGCCTGAACGCCGCGGGCCTGACGCAGACCGCGACGGTGTCACCGCTCTCCGCCCGCCCCGGCAAGGACGAGGTGCAGTCGCTCGTCGCACTGGGACACCTCCCCAACGGGGCTCCCGACTGCGCCAAGGAGCCGTTCGCCCGCTGGCCCGGATCCGAGGCCGTCGCCTCCCTGTCGTCCTGGCTCAAGCTCACGGCCGGAGTCACCCCCGGGACAGTCGAAGGCCACTACCGGCCGCAGGACGTCCAGATCGCCCGTCAGGTCATGGCGCTCCCGCAGGCCGAACAGCTCGCGTGGTTCCGGAAGAACGCGGACACCGTGGGCCGCTGCGACGTCAAGCCGGTCCTGGCCCCCGCGCAATACCACCAGCCGGGCACGCCGTCCTTCCAGGCGGCCCGATGATCTGGTGGCTGCGCATCAGGTACGTTCCCGCCGTCGCCGTCGGCCTACTCACCTGCATCCTGCTCGGCAGCGGCGCCGACTCCGTGACGGTCCCCATCCCGGTGGTGATCGGCGGGCTGACGTTCGACCTTCCCATGTCCTCGCTCCTTCCGCTGGTCCCCGCCTGCCTGATCCTGGAAGGCCAGGCCCGCGCCGACGCCGTCGCGGAGCGCGTCGCGGTCCGCGCCGTGGCCGGCTGGGACGCGCTGTTCATGGCCGCATGTGTCCTGGCCTGCGCGCTGGCCGCCGGCGTTGCGGCCATGGCCGGGGCGGGCAGCGCCGCCATGGCCATGGCCCGCGACTTCGCCGGCTACCTCGGCCTCGCACTCATCGTTCGCCGACTCGCCGGAGCACGTGTCGCCGCGGTGGCCACCGCGCTGTTCCCCTTCCTGTGCGTCTCCTTCGGCCTGGTACACAACAGACCCAGCATCTGGGCCTGGCCACTGCACGACGCCACATCCACCACCGCATCCCTGCAAGCAATGGCCCTGCTCGCCATCGGCGCCGTCTCACTCCTCCTCCCCCCGCCGCGCCGGCACGTCGGTGCCGATGACGAATGACGCCCGACCGCATCCGGTCCTCCGGCGCCGCGAGGGGGCGGGGTCGTGGCGGGCGCAGACCTGGGCGCACAGCCCGAGGCGGTCTCCGTTTCTCGGCTCCGGAATCTGGCAGGTAGCCCTCTGTCACGGTCGCAGCCGTGTCCTCGCACAGGTGGATCTGGCGGAGGGACATCGCGGCACCGATGCCCCCGTGGTGCCGAGGCGGTCACCGGCGGGGGCCGTAGTCCCAGTAGTGGTCCGGATAGTCACCGCACGGGTACTGCATCAGCGGGGCCTGCGGGGCGTTGCTGCCGTGGGAGACGGCGAGGCACTGGCGGCTGCCGCCGTTGACGATGCGGATGCCGTGCGGCCACTTCTCGATCCTCCAGGACTGGCTGGGGTCGTCCTCGCACGCCGACTGGACGACCTGGGCCGCGGCTTCAGCGCTGGACTCCCGGACGGCGAGGCACAGCGAGCTGTTGTAGCTGACGATCCGGTAGTAGGAGTCGCCTTCGCCGTCCGTGTAGGCCTTCCTGGCCTCCCAGAAGTGGTCCGGGTAGTCCCCGCAGGGGAACTGCTGGACTTGCAGGCCCTCCTCCCGGCCCCCGCCGGGCGTGGCCATGCACTGCAGGCTGTTGCCGTTTCTGATCGCCACCGCTCCCGCCGGCGGGAGCACGGGAGCCCCACCGAGGCGCCTGGGTACCGGGGGACCCGTCACCGGCACCGGCGCAGAGGCGGTGGGCAGCGGTGGCGGTGCGGACGGGCTGCTGCGGTCCGACGGTGCAGGGGCTACGGCTTCCCGCGGGGCACCGGCTCCTGCGGCCGGCAGCGCCGTACGGGCCTGCGGGGCCTCCGTCCCGACAGCCCGCGGGGGCTCGCTGTCCGGCGGGCGGGAGGCCGGCGCGGTGGTGGGAGCCGAGGGTGAAGGGCCGGCCCCCGTCGGGGAGGAGGAGCCGCCGACGGCGCCCGTCTCCGGCCCCACCCCGGGTACCGCCGTCGGGTGGACCGTGTCGAGGGAAGCGTACGTCGGCCCCGGGTGTCCCAGCTGCATACCCACCAGGACACCACCCAGGACCAGGACTGCGGCCAGCAGCGCCGCGACGAGCGTCGTCGGCCCGGTCCGGACCCGGCCATCCCGTGCGCCCGCGGACGGCCTGCGGGACGGGCCAACGAGCACCGCACCCGGTACGAGCCTGCCGGTCGGGCGATTGTCTGTGACTTCGACCAGCTCACCGCGGACAATCCCGGAGTCGGTTGCGGTGGGAACCATCCGGCTCACTTCCCGGCGCCGGCCGACCAGGGCCGCCCGCACCGTCACCAGCTCGGCCTCCAGCCGTCGCAGCACCGGCAGGTGGGCCCGCACCCCGTCCGCCACCACCGGCTCGGCGCCCGGCTCCCGGCCGTCGTCCGCCCGGGCCCGCGTACTCTCCTGATCGACCAGCAGCCCGACGGCATCCCGTTCCGACCGCGCTGCCTGCCGCACCTCGTGGGCGCTCTGCCTGATGGACCGTACCTCGGCCAGACAACGCGTCGCCTCCCGCAGCCGGGACCGCCGGAGCTCCGCCGCGCCCCCGTCGACGGCCGGTTGCCGCACGGCAGGGCCTGGTTCGTCCGCGGAACCGGTACCCAGCTCGCCCCGCAGCTCACCCACGATGGCCAAGAGCACTCGAATCAGCTCCTCCGCCTGCGACACGCCCTCCTCGGCCAGCAGCTGCGCGTGCCGGGCCCGGTCCAGTGCCTGTTGCGCGGCCGACCGATGGGCGGCCAACCGTTTCACGGCGGTCGGCCCGAGTCCTTCCGCCGCGTGTGCCGCCTGCTCGTGCAGGTGAGCGGCACGAGCCAGCAGCACCTCCCGGGCACGCGGCTCCGCCGCGTGGTCGTGGACCAGTCGCCGGAGCAGGTGCCACGGGATGTCCTTCTCCCCGGAGCGGTACTCGCTCCAGACGGTCCTGCCGCCGGGGTAGCGCTGGGCCAGCTTGCGGACGGTGATCCCAGAGGTCAGCTCCCGAAGGAAGCCGGCCAGGGCGTTCGCCTGCTCGGTCTCTCCCTTGAACCGGCCCTGCGGACGTCCAACACCAGCCACCCGGTTCCTCCTTGTCCCATGGCCCTGTCCGCGGCCAAACCGGGTTGTCCGCCGCTCACCTGGGCCTCGGCCAGTTCTTGTAGATGGACAATCAATCAGGCCGCAATGTGGAACCACCACCGGCTCTTCGGACAACTTGGGTGTCCCGCGGCACGGCCGGCTCCGTCGACGAACGGGGCCGACCGCACCGCGGACGGGCTCGACGCCACGGGGAAGTGACGAGCCCCCCGGCCCACCTCATCGGCGACACCGTTCGGCGACAGCCGAGGGCCCGCTCGGATCGTCCGGAGCACCGCGGGTGAACAGCACTCTCAACCACAAGACCGACAGGAATGAGGAAACACATGCGCAAGCACTTCGCCCTGGCCGCGGCCGGCGCCGTCCTGATGCTCACCTCCGCGACCGGCACCGCCACGGCCCAGACCGCCGTCGGAGAGCGGAGCGACTCCCCCACCGTGATCTACCCGATCGCCGTCAGCGGTGACTCCCTCGCCACGGTGTGGGACAACTGCCACCACACCCAGGCGTGCCTGTTCACCGACACCAACGGCGGCGGCCTGATGTGGGAGGTGCCCGGCGCCGGCTCCTTCAGGCTCGCCGACTACGGTATGAACAACAATGTGAGCGCCTTCTGGAACCGCAGCGGCGGCACCCTGAGCCTGTTCGACAGCTCCGACTACTCCGGATACCTGACCGGCTCCGGCCCGTTCGGCCCGCCGGTGAACGTTCCGTGGGGGGTGAACGACAGGGCCAGCTCCATCACGCTCGGCTAGGTTCCGTTCAAGGTTCGGATCATGTGGTTGAGGTCAGGGACTTCAACCACATGATCGATCCGCGACCTTGTCGACCACGGTCCGGAACTGCCGGCAGTCCGCCGCCCGCCCGGCCCGGAGTCCGCGCGAACGCCAGTGGCAGGCCTCCGGAGTCGGCAGCGGCATGGCCCCATGCGGTTCGGTCAAGGCCCACTCGGCATCCGTCACGTCAAAACGCGCCCACGACCGCGGGTTCCACCAGAGGCACCGGCCCACCTTCGCCCCGCACCGAGGTCCGAACCTTGAACAGCCTCTAGCGGACCCGGCGCCTCTCCTCTCCAACGGCCTTCGGCACCCGGCCCCACATCCACGCGCCCCCGGCGAGGACGGTCAGCACTCCCAGCACTACTATGCCGGCGGGCCGGCCCACCCACTCCATCACCGTGATGATCAGCCCTACCAGCCCATCCCCGCCGGGGTTCTCCCCTGGAGGCGGTGGCTCACCGTCCGCCAGCAGGCCGGACACCACGGTGTGCGCTATCTGACTACCCGCCATCTCCCCCTCCATCTCTTGGAGAGCCCCACCCCGCAGACCGCCTCACAACCTGCCCCCTGGGTGATCACTCCGCATGGGGCATCAAGTATGCGCGCTACGGGCACCGAGGACGGAGACGGCCACCGTATCAATCCCGGCCAAGCCCTGGTCCGTCCGCCGCTGCCCGGACCACTTGTCGGCGGCCATGCTGATGAGCTTGTTCTTCAACCTTTCCGATCTCGGTGTTCGGCCACGGTGAGGTCGCGTTTGACGGTTTTGCCCACGTCGTAGCGGGGTGCGGGTCGGCGGTTCTTCGATCCTGGTGGTCGTCCGGGGCCGGGCTTGCCGGGTTTCGGGGCCTCGGCCGAGCTGTTACCGCGACCGGACCGGTAACACTGCGCAACGGACTCGACGCTTGATCAGGTCGCCGCCCCGCCCGGCCGGTGACCGCCGACACCGCCGGAGAGCGCTCCGGGCGGTCTCCCCGTCGAGTAGCCCGGTCGGCGACGAGTAGCCTACCGATCACATCAGAAGGTGATGGCTTCGGACGGCTGGGGTGGGAACGTGGAACGGCAGCAGTACCTGGAGAGATGCTCGGAGCTCTTCGCCGTGGGTGGCTATGAGGCTGTGAGAACTGCGGCACAGGCGGGGCTCAAGGAATGCGGACCCGATCCGGTCCTCTTCCGCTGGCTCGGACAGGCACATGCCGCAGAAGACGAGGACGACCATGACCGCGAGGCCGAGGCCGCATATCGCGATGGCCTCGCGCTGGCAGCAGATGATCTCGGACTCCTGGTGTCGTACCTGGAGCTGTGCCTTCGCTCGGACTCCTTCGAATACCCGGGGCGGGCGCGCCGTGCTGCGGCTCTGCGGGACAGGATCGAAGAGCTGGCCCCGCCCGGGTCGGCCGAGCGCCGGCGGGTCGACGATGCGACGGGTTGGGCCGGACGGGGCTATTGGGACGACCTGAAGGCGGCCGCTGTTCAAGGGCAGGCTCAGCAGGCGGCCAAGGCGGCGCAGAGCGTGCTGGTGACCGACGCGCTGCAACGAGCCGCTCGTGGCGAGTCCGGTGAGGACACGGGCGAAGACCTCCAGGCCGCTGAACTCGCCGCGGCGGTCGAGCTGTTGCAGGGGGCCCGGAACGCACCACTGCGCCTGCTTCTCGCACACCGGGTCGAAGCCTACGTGCTGACGTTCGCGGCATCGTTCGGCACGAACAAGGCGCTGGTGTGGAGCGGAGTGCTGGACTTCAGCCTGTGGGGCTGGTTGTTCTGGGCTCCCTTGCTTGTCGCCGAAGCCAAGCTCCGCCAGGCGAAGAGGCTGGGACGGGAGCGCGTCATCGCTCGCATACAGGCCCGCCATGACGAGACGCAGCTGTCCCAAAGCCCTCCCGAGGTCAAGCATCCGTGAGCGCTTCGGTCGGCGGCAGCCGGCCTCGCAACGCGTCCCGTCGTACCCGGAGGACTCAACCGGCACCTGCCTGAGACCTTCGTCGACCTCGGAACCGTCAGTGGGTTCGCGCGGCGGCAGGCGCGGGGCCCATCGGCCCTGGCAGCGCGGGGGGTGGGCCGTCGGCGCGGGAGGTGGTCCTGGTGGCGGGAGGTGTGGTTATCGCGTGTCGGTGGCGATCACGGTCCAGGCCTTGGTAGAGGTGTCGTCCAGCCGCAGGTCGAAGGTGAAGGCGAGCGGCCTGCGCTTGCGCGGGTCGCCGCGGAGTACCTGTTCGGTGCGGCGGTCGACTTCGTAGTAGACGCCCTGCGCGTCGACCGCGACGCGGAAGACGACCGGGTCGCGTGAGACCAGCGAGCGCACCGTGACCGACGTGACGGCGGCCTGGCGCAGGACGGTCCGGCGGGGCGTGCGGACGGGGGTGAAGTCGAGGCTGCCGTCGTTCATGATCCACTCCTCGAGGAACCGCTCGACGGCGACCTCGAGAACCGCCCTGTCGAACCGGCCGTCGAGGACGCTCAGATCGCCCGCCGCGGTGTCGGCGTCCGTGCTCCACGAGATGTTGGTGAGGGAGAGGACGTCGCTCGCCCCGGTGACCGTGCTCTTGTGCGCGACCTCGAGGACCGCGTCCCGGGCGACCTCCTTCTGGTCCCAGCCGTCGGTCTCGATGGCGTTGCTCAGGTGGTGCGCGCCCTCGGCGGCCTGTTCGAGCGAGGACACGATCCATTCGCCGGCCGCGCTCTTGCGCAGCGTCCAGTACTCGACCGGGCGCGTCGAGCCGTCCTTGCGCACGGCCTGCCCGCCGTCTCCGCCGCGAACGTAGTCACGGAGCGTCGCGGTGATCCGGAAGGTGACGGTGTCGTTCACGTCACCGGCCCGGTTGGCGACGTCGACCAGCTCGACCACCGGACCCTCGACGATCTCCACGACGTTGACCTCGCCGCGCGACTCGTAGTCGCGCAGTTCCTCGGCCCACTTGCCGTACAGCACCGGGGACAGGATCTGCCGCAGCGTGGCGTGGTCGTGGCCGGTCCAGGCCCGCTGGGCGGTCTCGTACAGCCACACGGCGCGGCGCTCGAGCGCCGCGCGGTCGAAGGTCGCGTCGGTGTCGGCGATGGCATCGACCCGGGCGGAGACCTGGGCGGAGCGCTCGCGGGCCTGTGCGTCCGCGCGGTGCGCGGTGCGGTCCGAGACCGTGTTCAGCTCGCCCGCCATCGCCGCCTTGCGGCGCCGGGATCTGAGCCACAGGATCAGCAGGACCACGGCCACGATCACCAGCAGGGCGACGAGCCCACCGCTACCGGCCACGAAACCGGTTCCGAAGCCGCTTCCGAAGCCGCCGCCGGTCGACCCGTGGAAGCCGCCACCACCGCCATGGCTGCCACCACCGCCTCCGCCGCCCCCGAACCCGTGACCGCCGCCCCCGCCGCGGGCATGGGCGACCGCCGGGCTGCTCAGCGCGACTGCTCCCGCGACCCCACATATCCACCGACGGACGCGCACCGGACCTCCTACCAAGAACCGTGGACCTTCCAGGCGAGCAAGCGTACAAGCCGGGGTGTGCGGGAAATCCGGGACCTCAAGCCGTCCGGCGGGGGGCGGGCCGAGCCCGTGTGAAGCGACCACCGCGGCTGCGCTCCGCCTGTACCGGGGGGTGGGTGGCCCCGGCCGGTCGGTCAGGTGGCCTTCCGGGCCGCCTCGATCATGTGGAAGATCTCGTCCACCGCGGTCTGCGGATCGGCCGACTCTCGGGCCACCGAATAGGCGTCGACCACGAACCTCGCGACCGCGCGGCAGGCCGTCGCGCTCTGCGGCAGGTCGGGGGCGGCGAGGAGGACCGCCGCCAACGACTCCGCGTGGCGCAGCCGCATCGACTGCTCGTACTCCCGCAGGGCGGGCGACTCGTCGATCATGCGCCAGATCGGGGCGACGCTGTCGGCCGTGCAATGCCGCACCAAGGCGTGGATCTCGCGGGGCGAGCTCCGCATCCCGGTCGAGAAGTCGTACCCGCTCGCCGAGGCCGCGGCAGCCCACATCGACAGCCACGCCGGTCACACGGCGGGCGCCGAGTCCTGGTCGTCTGAGCCGCTTCCGACGCGGTCGCACGGCCCGGCAGCTCACACTCCGTGCGGCGACTCCGCCGGGGCCCACCCGGCAGGCCGGCGCAGAGGAGCTCCGTGCCGGCCTGCGAATCCACGGTCGGTGCCGGATCCGACGTCGATCCGGCACCGACCGTGGATCCCTGCCCCACGCTCGTCGTCCGAGTCGCCGTGTGGAGAACGTCGTGGCGGCCTTGTCGCCCGACGGGCCCGCGCAGATCCGGCCAGAAGTGGGCGGTTCCCGGAACGCGTTCCGCCGTGATCGGACAACGGGGGCAGGAAATCGGTCCGACCTGCGGCCAGACGCCTCCGGGCCGCTCGTGACGGAGGCGCGCTCCGCTCCGGAGCGATAGGTTGGCGGCTGCCAACTCTGGAGAGGTTGACCGACATGACGATCGATCAGGCCGCCCTCGGCGGCGCGGTGAAGGCGGTCATCGCCGCCGCGCACACCGGGGACCTGGCCGGGCTGTACCGGGCCGTGATGCCGCCGGCGGGCACGGAAACGCCTCCGGCCGAGGCCACCGCCTGGTTCGGGTCGCTCATCATCCACCTGGCGCTCACCGCGGCAAGCGATTCGAAGCTGGAGCAGGGCTGCTCCCGAGAGGCCGTCTCGGCGTGGGTCGAGGAGACGGAGGGCCCGCTCCCCACCCCGGCGCGGCTGCGGGCCACGGATCCCGGCGGGATCGACCACGTCGAAGCGATGACCGCCGCCGCGGGCTACTCCCAGTGCCGTGAGTACGCCGTCGACCTGATCGGCCTGGGCTTGACCGACCCCGACGAGGAACCGGACGAGCGAGTCGTCGATGCCCACTGCGCGGTGACGAACGACAAGGACGCGCGGATCACCGTCATGGCGATGCTCGGCCGCCTCGCCGCGGCCCCTGACGGGCACGGCCGACGGTAGCTCGCGGCCCCTCGGAGGACGAGTAACTCGGCCCCACCCGGACCGCAGGTCCGGTCAGGCCTCCCAGTGGGGCTCGGCGGCTGGTGCCGGCGCCGGGTTGCCGGATGTGGGGAGGCACTCGGCGAGCAGGGCGAGGATGTCCTGCCAGGCGCGTCGGGCATGCCGTGGGTGGTGGGCGACGCCGGGGAGCAGCGTCTGCCGGGGGTCGTCGATCGTCGGGTGGTGGAAGGCGTGTTGGGCCCCGCCGTAGACCACCAGGCGCCAGTCGACGCCGCCGGCCTGCATCTCGGCGGTGAAGGCGTCCCGCTGGGCGGCGGACATGATCGGGTCCTCCGACCCGACGCCGGCCCAGACGGGGCAGCGGATCCGGGCCGCCTCGCCGGGGCGGCCCGTGATCAGGCCGTTGACCGTGCCGATCGCCCGCAGGTCGACGCCGGCGCGCCCGAGTTCCACGGCGATCGCGCCTCCGGTGCCGTAGCCGATGGCGGCGATCCGCTCGGGGTCGGTCCGGGGTTCGGCGCGCAGCACGTCGAGGGCCGCGTGGCCGATGTCCCGCATCCGGTCGGGGTCGGCGAGCAGCGGCATCACCCGGGCCAGCATCTCCTGGGGGTCGGTGAACCAGTGTCCGCCGTGGAGGTCGAAGGCCAGGGCGGCGTAGCCGAGTTCGGCGAGGGCGTCGGCCAGGCTGCGCTGGAAGTCGTTCAGGCCCGGCCCCTCGGGGCCGACCAGGACGGCCGGTCGGCGGCCGGTTCCTGCGGGCAGGGCGAGGTGCCCGATCATCGTGAGTCCGTCGGCCGGGTACTCGACCGTACGTGTGGTCACCGTCGTCATGGGACGGACTGTAGTGAGGACCGGGCCCCGTGCGGGCCGGACTTCGCCGTCGGCAGAGCAGCCGACGCCGGGCCGCCGGGAAGACAGGAGATGGCGGGGCAGAGCAGGGCAGGGCAGACCAGCGCGCGCCGGGCGGGGTACGGCTGTTGGTCGTGGTTTTGGCCGATCTGTCTAAAGCCCCGGCCAAAAACCCGGGTGACCTCTTGCCGATAATGTGATCACATGTGTAGGCACTGTGGCGTTGCGCGTCGCAGGGGAGGGACCGGTCCGCTTCACCGAGCGGGCCCGATCAAGGGGAGTCGCGCCATCAACACCACCATCCGCAGGGCCGCCCGCGGGGCGATGCCCGTCGCCGTCACCGCCTCCGTGCTCGCCGCCGGCCTCACCGCCTGCGGCACCGTCGAGCAGCTGTCCGCCGCGCAGAAGGTGTCCAAGGCCTTCGACAAGGTCGGTGACGGCAAGTCGGCCGGCTTCACCCTCTCCATCGCCGCCACCCCCGAGCAGGTCGCCGCGTTCGCCAGGTCCACCGAGAACGGCGCCGGCAAGGGCCTGGTCGGCTCGGCCCGGGAGCACGAGATGGACGAGGCGACCGCGAAGGCGGTCTCCGGCCTCTCCGTGTCGGTCGCGGTCTCCGCCGACAAGCCGCTCAAGGAGGTCGAGGCGTTCAAGAACGCCGGCAAGAACGCCGGAAAGGGCGACAAGAACACCGACCTGGCGCTGGACAAGTCGCTGCGCGTCTCCTACCGGCTCACCGACCGCAGCGGCACCGCACTGCTGGAGTACCGCCAGGTCGAGGCCACGGGGTACCTGCACGCCGACACCAAGGGCCTGGTGAAGCTGCTCGGCCAGGACCCGTCCGAGGTGGACCGGCTCCGCAACGGGCTGCCGGGCGAGCTGAAGCCGCTCGGCGACGTGCTGGACGGCAAGTGGGTCTCCTTCGACCTCCAGGCGCTCGCCGACCAGGCGAAGCAGTCCGACGCCGGAAAGGCCGACGCCGGGAAGGCCGACCCGAGCGCCGCGCCCACCGCCGACCCGGAGTTCACCGACCAGCTGCTCGGCTCGATCAAGGACGCGCTCGGCCGCACCGTCACGTACGAGGACAAGGGCAAGAAGGACGGCGCCGAGCACCTCTGGGTCAGTGCCCCGGCCCGGCAGCTGGTGGACGAGATGTACAAGGCCGTCAAGCCGCTGTCCGCCAAGTTCCCCAAGCAGTTGGGCGACTTCCCGGACCAGGCCCCGAGCGACGTGCCGGACCGCCGGATCGGCGTCGACCTCTACCTGAAGAACGGCGCCTTCTCCTCCGCCACCTTCGACCTCGCCCAGCTGGCCGAGACGGTGGAGCCGGGCGTCGAGTTCCCGGTGAAGCTCGCCTTCGACCAGGCCGCCCCGAACGTCCAGGCCCCGGCCGACGCCGTCAAGCTGACCGGCGACCAGCTGGTGGGCACGGTCGCGGGCCTGGCCACCGCGCGCGGCGCGGGCGGCGTCGACCTCGAGGACTCGGAGGGGGACCTGGTCCCGACCACGGTGCCGCTGAACGACCCCCAGCTCAAGGAGCTCGCCGCCCTCGGCGTCCCGGAGAGCATGGCGCGCGCCTACAACGAGATGGGCCTGTCCTTCGAGGACATCAAGCGGGTCGCCCAGCGGGCCACCCCGTCCAAGGTCTGACCTCCGCCCCGGCCCGATACCTGACCCCGGTCCCGGGCCGGCACCGATGACCGACCCGCGCCGCCGGGTGAGCAGAGCTGCTCACCCGGCGGCGTCGGCGTACCCGACGGCGTATCCGTCGGCGTATCCGTCGGCTTGCGCTCGGCGTACCCGTCCCCGGGTCAGGCGTGGGCGGCGGCGCACTCCGGGTGGCCCCAGGAGCCGCCCACCTTGGTGATCTTGTCGCCCTTGGCGTACGGGCGGCTGCACGGGCAGGTGCCGGGGAAGCGGGCGTTCAGAGTGCGCGAGCCGCCGCTCCGCTTGGCGGCGGTGCCAGAGCCGGTACCAGAACCGGTGCCGGCACCGGAGCCGGCACCGGCGGCGGGCCGGCCGGCGCGCGCCCTGGGGGCCTTGGTGGCGGCGGCCGGGTCGGGCACGGGCAGGTCGGCGGCGGTGCCGGAGGCGTCCTGCTGGGTGCGGGCGGCGTCGCTGGCGGCCTTGTCGGCGATGGCGTTGAGCGGGTCCCCGTCGACCTGGTGGGCCGGCACGTACACGAAGGTGACGTCCCGGCCCTCCAGCAGGGCGTCGATCGCCTGGATCAGCTCCTGGTTGGCGACCGGCTTGCCCGCGGCCGTCTTCCAGCCATTGCGCTTCCAGCCCTTGAGCCACTTGGTCACCGAGTCGCGGGTGTAGGTGCTGTCCAGCCGCACCTCCAGCGGCACCGCCGGGTCCGTGGAGGCGAGCAGCTCCCGCAGCGCCGTCAGCTCGCCCACGTTGTTGGTGCTGTGCCCGAGCGCGCCGGCCTGCCAGCGCTGGGGCGCCCCGGCGGCGTCCGCGACCACGTACGCCCAGCCCGCCGGACCGGGGTTGCCCTTGGCTGCTCCGTCACACGCTGCAATGACTCGTTCGACCATGCCCCGATCATGCCTGGTCGGGGGCCCTGGAGCCAAAGCCGCTCAGACGCGCAGCAGGGGCAGCAGCAGCGCCGCCGACCAGCTGAAGTTGGTCGAGCTGTGCCCCTCCCCGGTCAGCGGGTGGTAGTTCTCCCGGACCGGGCCGTCCCCGGCCAGCCCCGCGGCGGTGGCCAGCAGCCGCTCGACCGTGCGCCGGGCGTCCTGCTCCCAGCCGTACCGGCGCAGGCCCTCGATCGCGAAGTAGGTCTGGTCGAGCCAGGCCAGGCCGCGCCAGTAGCCGGCCGGGTCGAAGGCGGGCGAGCTGCGGGCGACCGTCGGGAACGGCATGGCGGTGCCGAACTCCGCCGGGTCGAGCAGCAGCCGGCGGACGGTGCGGGCCTGGGCGGCGGTGGCGGTGCCGGACCAGAGCGGGATCGCGCCCTCGATGCCGCGGCCCCGGTCGGTGAGCCGGGCTCCGGTGGCCAGGTCGGTGTCGTGGAACCAGCCGTCGGCCGGGTCGTACATGGTGTCGCGCACGGCGGTGTCGATCCGGTCGGCGCGGGCCCGCAGGCGTTCGGCGGCGGGCCGGTCGCCGAGTTCGGCGGCGATCAGCGCCAGGTGGCGGTGGTCGGCGGCGAGGTAGGCGTTGAGGTCGACCGAGCGCTGGTCGAGCGACCAGCCGAGCAGCGTCCCGTTCGCGTCCCGGTTGGGGACCACGCCGGCGGTGTCGAAGCGCGGGGCGTTGTCCATACCGGACTCCCAGGCCGCCGCCTCGACGCGGTCCTGGGCGGTGGCGTTGGCCGGGTCCACGGTGGCGCCGTACTCGCACAGGCCCTCGCCGTGGTGGTCCCGGGTGCGGTACCACCAGTCCTGGTAGGCGGTCAGCCGGGGCAGCAGCTCGCGCAGGAAGGCCCGGTCGCCGCTGCGCCGGTACACCTCCCAGACCGCCCAGGAGGCCAGCGGGGGCTTGGAGTTGCGTTCGTTCCAGTTGCCGCCGCCGGTCGTCGGGTCGTTGTAGAAGACGCAGTCCGGGACCATCCCGGCGTCCTGCGGGCGCTCGGCGGAGCCGGGCGGGACCTGGTGGTCGAACACGGCCCGGATCTGGTCGGCGGCGAGGCCGGGGGCGAAGGCGGCGGTGCCGACGGCCTGCTTCCAGGTGTCCCAGGCCCAGACGCCGCTGAACCACTTGTAGGAGAGCGTGGGGGTGACGGCGTCGTGCCGGATCCGGCCGGCCGGGCTGCGCCAGTTGGTGACCAGGGTCTGCACGCACTTGGCGGCGGTGCGGCGGCGGGCGGCCGGGACGCCCTCGGTGGCCCGGGTCAGGTACCCGTGCCAGCGGGCGGTGCCCTCGGCCGCGACCCGCTCGGGGGCGCGCAGCGCGGCGTCGGCGTCCTGCGCGGCGCTGGCGTACTCGGCCTCGGTGAAGGTGTAGCTCTCGGTCCAGTCCAGGCTGCGGCTCTCCCCCGGTGCCAGCCGTACGGGCTCGGCGAGCTCGGTGCGGTGGCTCTCGCCGTCGGCGCTCAGTACGACCCGGACGGGCCGGGCGTGGCGGACGGCGAAGCGCTCGGTGCCGTCGGTGAGGTAGTCCCAGGTCTGCCGGACCTTCGCGAAGCGCACCTCCACGCCGCGTTCGGCGGCGGCCAGTCGCGGTGCGTCGTGCTGCGGTCCGGTGGCGGGGCGCAGCAGCCGGCCGGTCCATGCGGCGGCGAGGGTCCGTACGGCGGGGCCGGTGTTGGTGACCCGGGCCCGGAGCAGGGCGGTGCGGTCGCCGGCGAAGCGCAGTTCGAGGGTGAGGGCGAGGCCGCCGCCGAGGTCGTGGGTGAGCCTCAGCAGGCCGGGCAGCGAGGTGGCGCGCGCGGGGGCGCCGGCGGTGAGGTCGAGGGGGCGGCCCCGTTCGGTGAGTGCGAGGCGGGACAGGCCGTCGCTGAGCCACCAGGGGTACTCCTGGGCAAGGTGCAGCGGGCCGGTGAAGCCGCCCTGCGGGTCGGTGGGGCGGGGCAGGGCGTAGGCGTGCCAGGCGCCGAGGTCGGCGAAGACGTTGATCGGGTTGTTGCCGCGGGCGTCGCCGGGGTAGGCCTGGGCGGGGGTGCCGTGCAGGTCGAGGAGGTCGGCGTAGCGGTCCAGGGGGCCTGCCGGGTCCGGAGGCGGCGCGGCGGCGGCCGGGGCGGCCGGGGCCGCGGCGAGGGCTCCGGCGGCGGCGAGGGCGGCGGAGCCGGCCAGGACGTGGCGGCGGGTCAGCGGGTTCATGCGCGCTCCTCGGTGGCGGGGAGTCGGAGGACGGCGGCGCCGAGCGGCGCGAGGATGAGGGTGTCGCCGGGGGCGGTGCCGGTGAGCAGGTCGGTGGCGGTGAGCAGGCCGGTGCCGGGCGTGTCGAGTGGCACCCGGCGTTCGACGGGGCCGTGGTTGAGCAGGAAGAGGTACTGGCTGCCGTCGGCGGCGTGGCGGCGGGTGGCCTCGACCCCCTCCGGCAGGCCGGGCAGTTCGGCGCCCACGCCGGCCTCGGCGAGCGCGAGGTCGAGCACCGGGCCGGTGTCGGCGCCGAGGTGGGCGCTCAGGTACCAGGCGCTGCCGGCGCCCAGGGGGTTGCGGGTGACGGCGGGCCGGCCGGCCAGCGGGCCGGAGGTGTAGCGGGCGAGGGTCTCGGCGGCGCCCTCGGTCTCGATCCACTCGCTCCAGCGTTCGGCGCCCAGCGCGACGGCGTCCAGGGCGAGGCCGGTGGCGTCGGGGGCCGGGCCGGTGGTGTCCAGGGCGAGGCCGGTGGCGTCCGAGGCCGGGCCGGTGGTGTCCAGGGCGAGGCCGGTGGTCTCGCCGTCCGGGATCGGCCAGTGCTCGTCGACCACGATGCCGAGCAGTTCGCGCAGTGGGCCGGGGTGGCCGCCGGGGTGGATGTGGTCGTGCCGGTCGACGATGCCGCTGAAGGGGCCGCAGACGAGCCGGCCGCCGTTCCGCACGTACGCGGTGAGCCGGTCGGCGGTGGCGGTGTCGAGCAGGTAGAGGTTGGGGGCGAGCAGCAGCGGGTAGCCGTCGGGTTCGGCGCCGGGCGGGAGGAAGTCGACGGTGACGCCGCGCTGGTACAGGGCCGCGTACCAGGGGCGGAGCAGGTCGAGCCAGCGCATCCGGGCGGAGGGGTGGTCGTCCAGTTCGAGCGCCCACCAGCTGTCCCAGTCGAGCAGGACGGCGGCCCGCGCGCGCAGCCGGCTGCCGGCGATCGCGCCGAGGCGGCGCAGGTCGGTGCCGAGGCGCAGGGTGTCCTGCCAGCCGCGCGAGGCGGTGCCCCGGTGCGGGAGCATCGCGCTGTGGAACTTCTCGGCTCCGGCCACCGAGGCGCGCCACTGGAAGTGCAGGACGCCGTCGGCGCCGCGGGCCAGGGCCTGGAGCGACCAGAGGCGGTGCAGGCCGGGGCGTTTGGGCACGTTGACCGGGCGCCAGCTGACCGCGGAGGGGGCCTGTTCCATCAGCAGCCAGGGCCGGCCGCCCTTGAGCGAGCGCATCAGGTCGTAGTTCATCGCGGCGTTGACGTGGGCGCGGGGGTCGGCCGGGTCGGGGTAGGCGTCGTCGGAGACGAGGTCCTCGTGCCGGCTCCACTCCCAGTAGTCCAGTGCCTTGAGCATCGACATGAAGTTGGTGGTGACCGGCACGCCGGGTGAGACCTCGTCCAGGACGGCCTTCTCGGCGCGGTGCAGGGCGAGCAGCGCGTCCGAGCAGAACCGGCGCCAGTCGAGCAGTTGGGTGGGGTTGACGGGCCCGGGCGCGGTGCGCGGCGGTTCGATCTGCTCGAAGGAGTTGTAGTGCTGGGACCAGAAGGCGGTGCCCCAGGAGCGGTTCAACTCCTCGATGCCGCCGTGGCGTTCGCGCAGCCAGTGGCGGAAGTCCGCGGCCGAGGCGGGGCAGAAGCACTCCTGGACGTGGTCGCCGTACTCGTTGTGGATGTGCCACAGGGCGAGCGCCGGGTGGTGGCGGTAGCGTTCGGCCAGGGCCCGGGTGAGCCGGACGGCGGCCTGCCGGTAGGCCGGCGAGGAGGGGCAGTAGTGCTGGCGGGAGCCGAACTCCAGCCGTACGCCGTCGGCGGTGACGGGCAGCAGTTCGGGGTGGGCGCGTACCAGCCAGGCGGGCGGGGAGGCGGTGGCGGTGGCCAGGTCGACGGCGACGCCGTGCCGGTGGACGAGGTCGAGCAGGCGGTCCAGCCAGCCGAAGTCCCAGCTCTCGGCGTCGGGTTGGAGCCGGGCCCAGGAGAAGACGCCGACGGTGACCAGGTTGACCCCGGCCTCGGCCATCAGTTTCACGTCCTCGGCCCACACCTGTTCGGGCCACTGCTCGGGGTTCCAGTCCCCGCCGTACAGCAGGCCGGGCACCCGGGTGAGGCGGTCCATCGTCATCCTTTCAGGGCTCCGCCCAGCAGGCCGGCCACGAACTGCCGCTGGAAGAGCAGGAAGAGCACCATCAGCGGGAGCGTGGCCAGGAAGGAGCCGAGCATCAGGCCGGAGTAGTCGACGTGGGTCAGTCCGGTCAGCGTGTTGAGCGCCACCGGCACGGTGTACTTGTCCTCGGTGTTGAGCATCAGCAGCGGCCAGATGAAGCCGTTCCACTGGCCCATGAAGGTGAAGATCACCAGTGCGCCCAACTGCGGCCGCACGCACGGCAGGACGACCCGGTAGAAGGTGCGCAGCTCGCCGGAGCCGTCGATCCGGGCCGACTCCAGCAGTTCGTCGGGGAAGTCCAGGAAGCCCTGGCGCATCAGCAGGATGCCGAAGGAGTTGGCCAGGAAGGGCACGATCACGGCCTGGTAGGTGTCGATCCAGCCGAGGCTGGCCATCATCTGGAACAGCGGGACCAGCAGCACCTGCAGCGGGATCATCATGGTCGCCAGCACCAGGCCGAGCAGCAGTCCGCGGCCCCGGAAGCGGTACTTGGCCAGGCCGTAGCCGCACATCGCGGAGAGCAGCGAGCTGAGCGCGGTGTAGACGACGGCGGTGCCCAGGCTGTTGAGCAGCACCCGGCCGAAGCCGATGGTCTCCTGGAGGTGCGCGAGGTTGCGCAGCAGGTTGCCACCGGGCAGGAACGGCGGTGGGGAGTGGAACAGTTCGGAGCTGCTGTGGGTGCTGGCGATCAGCATCCAGGCGAAGGGCACCAGGCTGATCACGGCGCCGAGGACGAGGGCGGCGAGGGCGGCGAGGCGCCCGAGCCGGGCGGGCAGCGGGGTGCGGCCGCGCCGGAGCGGCACGGTGGCGGTCATCGGCGGCGTTCCCTTCCGTAGAGGCGGAACTGGAGCAGCGAGATCGCCGCGATGATCAGGACGACCACCCAGGCGATGGCGGCCGCGTAGCCGAAGTCGAGCTGCTGGAAGCCGACCTTGTAGAGGTAGACCACCGGGGTGAGCGTGGCGTCGCCGGGGCCGCCGCGGGTCAGCACGTAGTTCTCGTCGAAGAGTTGCAGGGTGCCGATGGTGGAGGTGATGACGCAGAACAGCACCACCGGGCGCAGCTGCGGCAGGATCACGCCGGTGTAGGTGCGGACGGCGCCGGCGCCGTCCAGGGCGGCGGCCTCGTACTGGTCGCGGCCGATGGCGTGCAGTCCGGCGAGCAGGATCACGGCGTTGTAGCCGGTCCACCGCCAGGTGACCGAGCCGATCAGCGAGATCCTGGCCCAGGTGGGCGAGTTGAGCCAGTCGACGGGGCCGAGGCCGAGGGCCTGGAGGAGCTGGTTGGCGAGGCCGCCGTCGGTACGCAGCAGGACCTGGAAGACCACGGCGTAGGCGACCAGGGTGGTGACGGCGGGCAGGAAGAAGACCGCCCGCCAGCCGGCCCGGAAGCGCAGCCAGGACTGGTTGAGCAGGACGGCGAGCACCAGGGCGAGGCCGATCATCACGGGCACCTGGACGGCGAGGATCAGGCCGGTGTTGACCAGGGAGTGCAGGAAGGCCGGGTCGTGGAGCATCCGGCGGTACTGGTCCAGGCCGACCCAGACGTCGGCGCCGTCGCGGCGGGCGGTGAAGCTCTGGAAGAGGCTGGCGCCGAGCGGGTAGGCGAAGAAGGCGACGAAGAGGGCGGTGGTGGGCCCGGCGAACAGCCAGGCGGCGGTGCGTGGGGAGCGCCTGCGGCGGGCGGGGGCGGCCTGGGCGGCGGCCGCCGGTTTGCGCAGGGACGCCGGAGGACTGGTCATCGGGCCGGCCCCTACCCGACCGCTTGGCGGCCGGTGGCGGTGGCGATCTGGCGGGCGGCGGAGCGCAGCACGGTGCCCGGGTCGGCGCCGTTGTGCAGCACCTGGTTGACGGCGGTGGTGACGATGTCGCCGGCCTTGGAGTCCTCGGAGGTGAACTCGACGGTGGGGATGCTCCGGGTGAGGTCGGCGAACAGCCGCATGGCGGGCTGGCCGTCGTAGTAGGGCGCGGGCTGCTGGAAGTAGGGGTCGTCCAGGGCGGGCAGGTAGGCGGGGAAGAGGCCTTCGTGCCGCATCATCGAGGCCTGGTTGGCCTTGTCGGCGAGCAGGAAGGAGAGGAAGGCCCAGGCCGTCTCCGGGTTGCGGCTCTGCGCGGTGACGCACAGGGCGGAGCCGCCGCTGTTGGAGGTGCGGGTGCCGCCGGGGGTGAAGGCGGGCAGCGGGACGACGCCGAACTTGCCGCCGAGGTCGGCCAGGTCGGTGGTGAGGGTGCCGTCCCACCAGGCGGCGGTGGGGTTGGTGGCGCTCTTGCCGTCGTGGGTGGCGGAGACCAGGCCGTCCCAGCCGCTCTCGAAGTCCACCAGGTCGCGGTCGACGAGCTGTTTCATCAGGGTGAGCGCGCGTTCGGCGGCGGGGGTGGCGACGGCCACCTTGCCGCCGGTGAACCAGCGCTGGCCCTGTTGTTGGAGCAGCAGGGCGAAGAAGCTGTCCCGCTTGGTGTCCAGGGTGATCAGCCTCTTGCCGGTGGCGGCCTTGAGGGTGGTTCCGGCGGTGAGGTAGTCGTCCCAGGTGTTCAGGCCCGCCGGGTCGATCCCGGCCTGTTGGAAGAGGTCGCGCCGGTAGAACAGGGCGCACGGTCCGCTGTCCCAGGGCAGGGCGAAGACCTTGCCCTTGGTGTCCGTGACGGTGCGCCAGGCGGACTCGGCGTACTGCTCCTTCAGGTTCCCGGCCCGGCTGGTGAGGTCGACCAGGCCGTTGGGGAAGTTGCCGATGTAGGTGGGCAGTTTGTGGCCCTCGACGGTGAGGATGTCGGGCAGTCCGCTGCCGGCGCCGAATCCGACGGTGATCTTGTCGTAGGCGTTGTCGTAGCCGATGTCCACCACGTCGACGGTCGTGCCGGGGTGGGCCTGTTCGAAGGCCTTGCCGAGCCGCTGCATCGCCTTGGCGGCGACGTCCCAGGACCAGATGGTGACCTTTCCCGTGAGGGCGGCGCCCGGGCTGCCGGCGAGCTGCTTGGCGCCGGTGCCGCCGCTGCCGCCGGCTCCTCCGGTCGCGCACCCGGCGGCGCCGGCCAACAGCAGTGCGCCGCCCGCGAGTCCGGCGGAGAGGAACCGGCGGCGGGACGGGCCGTCGGTGGATCCGCCCTGGTCGCCGGGTAGTTGGGGATGTTTTTCGTGCCGGGTTTCTGCGGACATCTTGCCTCCCGACTGGTGAATGCCGAATGCTGTATACAGAACTCAGCATTCACAACCCCGTCAAGGCTTGTGACTGAAATCGCGGAAGGTGCCAGGATGAGCACACGCGTCCCCCGAACCCACCCGTACATCCCCAACTCCGCGCCCCAGGTGAGGAAAGCGATGCTGGCGGCGGTCGGCGCCCAGGACGTCGAGGAGTTCTACGCCGACATCCCCGCCGCCCTGCGGCTGGACCGCCCGCTGCGGCTGCCCGAGCCGCTCGGCTCCGAGGCCCGGCTGGTCGCCCACATGGAGGAACTGCTCTCCCGCAACACGGCCGTGCCGCCGGGCCGCAGCTTCCTCGGCGCCGGCTGCTACCGCCACCACGTGCCCGCCGTGGTGGACGAGATCGTCAACCGCAGCGAGTTCCTCACCGCCTACGCGGGCGAGCCGTACGAGGACCACGGCCGGTTCCAGGCGCTGTGGGAGTACCAGTCCCTGATGGCCGAGCTGCTCTCCGTCGAGGTCGTCAACGTGCCGACGTACGACGGATTCCAGGCCGCCGCGACGGCGCTGCGGATGGCCGGGCGGGCCACCGGGCGGCGCCGGCTGGTGCTGGTCGGCGCGATCGACCCGGACCGGCTCTCCCGGATCCGCGACTACGTGCGCGGCGTCCATGAGCTGGTGTCCGTCCCCGCCGACCCGGCCGCCGTCGAGGCCGCGCTCGCCGAGGGCGACGTCGCCGCCGTCTACGCCCAGCTCACCGACCACCGCGGCCGGGTGGACACCGCCCTGCCCCGGTACGTCGAACTCGCCCACCGGGCCGGGGCCCTGGCGGTCGCCCACGCCAACCCGCTGAGCCTCGGCGTGCTCACCCCGCCCGCCGAGCTCGGCGCCGACCTCACCTGCGGCGACCTCCAGCCGCTCGGCATCCACCCGAGCTTCGGCGGCGGCAACGCGGGGTTCATCGGCAGCGCCGACGACGAGCGCCTCGTCGCCGAGTACCCGAGCCGGCTCTTCGGCCTCGCCCCCACCGACGTCCCCGGCGAGTACGGCTTCGGCGACGTCGCCTACGAGCGCACCTCCTTCGCGGTGCGCGAGGAGGGCAAGGAGTGGGTCGGCACCGCCGCCGCCCTGCACGGCATCGCCGCCGGGGTCTACCTCGCGCTGATGGGACCGCACGGCATGCGGGAGATCGGCGCCACGATCCTCGCCAACACCGCCTACGCCCGGCAGCGCCTCGCGCTCGTGCCCGGCGTGGAGCTCGCCGACCCCGAGGCCGTGCACTTCGCCGACTTCACCGTCCGCTACACCGGCGAGCGCACCGCCGCCGAGATCGCCGAGGCGCTGCTCGCCCTCGGCCTGCACGGCGGCACCCCGGCCGGGTCGCACGAGGGCCGCTACTGCGTCACCGAGCTGCACACCGCGGCCGACATCGACCGCCTCGCCGAAGCGCTTGAGGAGACCGTCAAGTGACGAACCATCAGAAAACCGGCGCGGTGGACCCGCGGATCGCCCCCAAGCCCGCCCTGCGCCGCTTCCACCAGGCCCGCTGGGACGAGAAGCTCGTCTTCGAGCTGGGCACCCCCGGCGAACGCGGCGTCCTGCCCCCGCTGCCCGAGCCCGCCGTCACCGCCGCCGTCGGCGACCCGGCCGAACGGCTGCCCGCCGCGCTGCGCCGCACCACGCCGCCCGGCCTGCCCGAACTCGGCCAGCAGCAGGTGCTCCGGCACTACCTGCGGCTCTCCCAGGAGAACCTCGGCGCCGACCTCAACGTGGACGTCGGCCAGGGCACCTGCACCATGAAGTACAGCCCCAAGGTCAACGACACCTTCGTGCGCGACCCCCGGATCGCCGCCCTGCACCCGGCGCAGGACCCCTCCACCGTCCAGGGCGTGCTCGAACTCGTCCACCGCCTGGAGCAGTTGCTCAAGGAGATCTCCGGCATGGACCGGGTCAGCCTCCAGCCCGGCGCGGGCTCGGCGGCGATCTGGACCAACGTCTCGGTGATCCGCGCCCACCACGCCGCCCGCGGCGAGCTGGAGCAGCGCGACGAGATCATCACCACCGCCTTCTCCCACCCCTCCAACGCCGCCTGCGCCAAGACCGCCGGCTTCCGGGTGATCACCCTGCACCCCGACGCCGACGGCTACCCCGACATCGAGGCGCTGCGCGCCGCCGTCGGCCCGCGCACCGCCGCGCTGCTCATCACCAACCCCGAGGACACCGGCATCTACAACCCCCGGATCGCCGAGTTCGTCCGGATCGTCCACGAGGCCGGCGGCCTGTGCGCCTACGACCAGGCCAACGCCAACGGCATCCTCGGCATCACCCGGGCCCGCGAGGCCGGCTTCGACCTGTGCCACTTCAACCTCCACAAGACCTTCTCCACCCCGCACGCCTGCGGCGGCCCGGCGGCCGGCGCCTGCGGCGTCACCGCCGAACTCGCGCCCTACCTGCCGCGCCCCACCGTCGAGTTCGACGGCGAGCGGTACCGCCTGGACGACGACCGGCCGGACTCCGTCGGCAAGATCCGCCCGTACCTGGGCGTCGTGCCGAACCTGGTGCGCGCCTACGCCTGGATCATGGCGCTGGGCGCCGAGGGCCTGCGCGAGGCCGCCGAGACCGCCGTGCTCAACAACAACTACCTGCTGCACCGGGTGCGGCGGATCCGCGGCGTCTCCGTCCCGTACGCCGAGGGCCGCCCCCGGGTCGAACAGGTCCGCTACAGCTGGCAGCAGCTCAACGAGGACACCGGCCTGCACAGCGAGGACCTCGGCTACCGCGCCGCCGACTTCGGCACCCACTACTGGACCAGCCACCACCCGTACGTCGTCCCCGAGCCGATGACGCTGGAGCCCACCGAGTCCTACTCCCGGGCCGACCTGGACGAGTACGCGGCGATCCTCGCCGAGGTCGCCCGCGAGGCGTACGAGGACCCGGAGACCGTCCGCACCGCGCCGCACAACTCCACCGTGCACCGGATCCGGCACGAGCCGCTGGACGACCCGGCGCACTGGTCGGTCAGCTGGCGCGCGTACCGCCGCAAGGTCCTGGGCGAGCAGCCGTGACGTCCGCCCCGGGCGCCCGCATCGGGCTCGTGGTCAACCCGGTCGCCGGTCTCGGCGGCCGGGTCGGCCTCAAGGGCAGCGACGGCGCCGAGGTCCAGCGGCGGGCCCTGGCGCTCGGGGCCCGGCCGCGGGCCGCCGCCCGGGC
>NZ_JBEZUT010000035.1:0-39335 GCF_040636595.1 Kitasatospora sp. NPDC036755 | reverse complement strand
CGCGGCCACCGGGGCCGGCTTACCGTCCTCGGCGGGCTCGGACCGAGGCACGTGCTGCGCTCCCCCACCCGGTACTGCCCGGGGGGGCGCCCGCCGCCCGCCGCCCGCCGCCCGCCGTCCCGCCCGCCGTCCCGCAGTGCGGGCAGCCGGGCGGCGGGCGTCCGGGATGTGACACGCTGGACCATCCACCCACGTCACGACCTCAGAACGGGATACCCCCAGTGGAACAGCAGCCGGCCGGCGCCCAGTACGTCCTCACGCTGTCCTGCCCCGACAAGCAGGGCATCGTCCACGCTGTCTCCAGTTACCTCTTCATGACCGGCTGCAACATCATCGACAGCCAGCAGTTCGGGGACGGCGACAGCGGGCTCTTCTTCATGCGGGTGCACTTCTCCGCCCCCGAGCCGGTCACCGCCGACAAGCTGCGGGCCAGCTTCGCGGCGATCGGCGCCTCCTTCGGGATGGACTGGCAGATCCACCCGACCGAGCAGAAGATGCGGATCGTGCTCATGGTCAGCAAGTTCGGGCACTGCCTGAACGACCTGCTCTACCGCACCCGGATCGGCGCCCTGCCGGTGGAGATCGCCGCGGTGGTCTCCAACCACACCGACCTGCGGGACCTGACCGAGAGCTACGGCGTCCCCTTCCACCACATCCCGGTCACCCGGGACACCAAGGCCGAGGCCGAGCGGCAGCTGCTCGACCTGGTCGCCAAGGAGAACGTCGAACTGGTCGTGCTGGCCCGCTACATGCAGGTGCTCTCCGACCAGCTGTGCACCGAGCTGTCCGGCCGCGTGATCAACATCCACCACTCCTTCCTGCCGAGCTTCAAGGGCGCCAAGCCGTACCACCAGGCGCACGCGCGCGGCGTGAAGCTGATCGGCGCCACCGCCCACTACGTCACGGCGGATCTGGACGAGGGCCCGATCATCGAGCAGGAGGTCGCCCGGGTCACCCACGACGTCAGCCCCGACCAGCTGGTCGCGCTCGGCCGGGACGTCGAGTGCCAGGCGCTGGCCCGCGCGGTGAAGTGGCACAGCGAGCACCGGGTGCTCCTGGACGGGACCCGTACGGTCGTCTTCGGGTAACCGGGGCCGGGGAGCGCCCTACGGCCGCGACAGCAACGGGAGCGCGTGCAGCACCTCGCGGACCGCGGCCCGGTCGCCGTGCGCGCCGACCGGCAGCCGGTCCGGGTCGCGGTGCGCGGCGGCCAGCTGGCACAGCTCCAGGCCGTCCAGCACCATCGAGGCCACCGGCTCCGCGTCGGGCGGGCCGTCGGGGCGGCCGTCGCCGCCGTCCAGGGTGATCAGCCACTCGCCGCCCGCCGGGCCGTCGACCATCAGCCGCACCCGCCGGGCGGTCCGGACCCCGCCCTCCGGCGCACCACCCGGCGAGACCGGCACTCCGGCGTGTTCCGGGCGGGCCGCGCGCAGCCCGGCCAGCGCCCGGGGCAGCAGCCGGACCACCAGCTCCACCATCTGCCGCAGGTGCTGCGGCGCCGGCGGCGCGTACGGGTAGGCGACCGCCCGGGCCACGTCCTCGCCGTGCACGAAGCACTCGAAGGCGCGGTCCACGAAGGCGTCGCGCAGCGGCAGCACCGCGTAGCCGTAGTCGACCGGGGTGTTGCCCTGCGGCGCGAGCGCCGCGCTGCGCACCAGGTCGTGGGTCTGCCGCCGCCAGCGGGAGCGCACCGACTGCGGTGCCAGCCCGGCCTGGTCGGCGACCAGCCGGGCGGTGCGGGCGGTGATCGTGGCGTACGGACCGCCCTGCGGCGGGACGCGCGGCACCGCGGGACCGGCGGCCGGCTCCTGCGGTGGCACCCGCCGCCCGGCCGGCACGGCGGTCGGGCCCGGCACCGAGGTCAGCCCCGGGGCGGCCGGCACCGGGTCGGGCAGGCCGAGCGCCAGCGCCAGGAAGCCGTCCACCGCGGTCAGCCGGCCCAGCACCTCGGCCGGGCGCAGCAGTTCGGTGCCGCCGTGCCACGGCAGTTCGGCCACCTCCTGCCACTCCTCGGGGCCGAGGTCGCGCAGCAGCGCGTCGAGCTTGGCCGTCTCCGCGGTGTACGGCATGCCCCAGGCGGGGACGGGCAGTTCGGGCGGCCGGCGGGCCAGGCACCAGTCGAGCACCTGTTGGCGCAGCGAGCCGGGCTGGTCCAGCGGCTCGTCCAGGGAGAGCCAGCCGGCCGCCTCGCGCAGCCGGGCCGCCTCCTCGGCGCACTCCCGGCAGTCGCGCAGGTGCTGCTCCAACTCGGCGGCCTCGCGGGCCGGGCAGGCGCCGAGGGCCCACGCGCCGAGCAGCGAGCGCAGGGCGTCGTGCTGCTCCTCAGTGCTGCTCACGTCTCCCCGTTCCCGTCCCCGGTTCCGTCCTGGCGGGCGCGTTCGTCGGCCAGTTCGGTGGCCAGCAGCTCCAGACCGAGCCGCATCCGCTGCTTGGCGGCCTGCTCGCTGATGCCGAGCAGCCGGGCCGTCTCGCGGTAGGTGCGGCCGTCGTAGTACGTCACCGCGATGGTCTCACGCAGGGGTTGGGGCAGGGAGTCGACCACGTACTGCATCCGCGCGGCGGTGGCCACGGCGCGGATCTCGGCCTCCGCGCCCGGTGCCCGCTCGGCGGCCCGCCGTGCGCGCAGCCGTTCGACCGCGCGGTGGTGGGTCAGCGCGCCGAGCCAGGAGCGCAGTGTGCCCTGGGCGGGGTCGAAGTCCTCGGGGTGCTCCCAGACATGGGCGAAGATCTCCCGGGTGAGCTGGGTGGCGGCGGACTGGTCGGCCAGTATCCGTCCGGCCAGGCCGTGCACCATCGGTGCCAGCTGATCGTAGAGTTCGCCGAGCGCCGTCTCCTCGCCGCGGGCGAGCCGGCGCTGCAACTGCTCGTCCCAGCGCGGGGTCCGCTCCGGGGTGGCCATCGGGAACCACCCTCCTGAACGGGTTCGCTGGCGTACCCCACGGTATCCCGCGTCCGGGTGGCGCCGGGGGCGATTCCGGCAAGAACGGAACCGTTCCTCGCGGATCGCCCTCTTCATGGTCGTGGCTCCCCGCTCGGCCCCGTCCGCGGGCCGGGTCCCACGCCCGTCGAGCGGTCGAGCGGGATCGCCCGGCGCCGGGGCCGGACCGCCCGGCGGTGCCGTTGTTCGAGAGCCGTTGGACATACGTCGCACGGGTGGTTCGCGAGTGGCGGACGGGGCGCGCGCGGCGCACGGCGGTAGGTTCCCGACTGCGGGACCGGCAGGCCGGCCCGGGCCGGACGATCACCGGTGCGAGGCTCGCGAGAGTGAGCGGGACAGTATGCACCGCCCTGTCGCCCGATCGCCGGAATATGCCCGAAGCGCTTGCTGCGCTCCGTTCTCCCGCCCATCCTGAGGCGTATTCCTGTCGCGGCCGGAGCCCGGCCGAGGAGACGGCGCGGACGAATGGGCGCGGGCGGACGGATCGGGCGGGCGCCCGGGTACGGCTCGGGTGGCGCCGGGTGACGTGCGAGGGCCCGCCGGCCGATCCGGCCCGATCGGGACTATGGCCGAACTGCGAGTGCAGGTGGTGGAGCGGTGCAGGTTCTTCAGGTACAGCTGGCGGTTCAGGCCGACCCCGCCGAGGTCGGCCGGGCCCGCCGGTGGGTGCGCTCGCGGCTGCTGAACCACGGGGTGGACCCGGACGCGCCGATGGCCGAGACGGTGGTGCTGGTGGTCTCGGAGCTGGTGACCAACGCCGTGGTGCACACCGGCTGTCCGGCCGTGCTGATGCTCTGTCTGCCGGTGGCCGACGCCGGGGAGGAGGCCGACGGTCCGCGACAGGGCGGTCGGCCCGCCCCGTTGCGGGTGGAGGTCGCCGACGCGAGCCGGGCCGCCCCGACCCCGCGGCGCGCGGGTGCGGACGAGGACGCGACCAACGGGCGCGGCCTGGAGTTGGTCGAGCTGCTCTGCGAACGCTGGGGCTGGTACCCGGACGGCCCGGGCAAGCGGGTCTGGTGCGAGATCGGCAGCGACGCCCGCCCGGCCGATCCGCTGGCCGACGTGGACTGGGCGGCATTGGCGCAATAGCGGCTTTCGCGGCGGCCGCCGGGCGGTGCCGATCACGGCGCTGATCACCGGCCGAAAGGTGACGCAACCATTCCGAATTTCGGACTACCCATTGACGTGACGTATCCGACTGATCACGCTTGGGTGCGGCGCTCCGTCGCGAGGGGACGCCGAGGGGACGTCCGTCCGTCGCCGTGGTGCTGCTGTCCAGGGGATTCGTGCCAGCAGGGGGGCACCGGGGGCGACCGGCCACGGGCCGCTCCTCGGCGAGTGCGGAGGGTGCGGCGCGGATTCAGGGCTCGCGCGCCGCGGTTGGATGGCGGCCGGCCGTACCGCGCTCGGGGTGCGTGCGGCCTGCCGCCATCCAATGCGGTGCCCTGGTGCGACGAGTTCCGGCCAGCGGCCGGTCGGCTCCCGGGCTTTGCTCAGGAAGCGCGCCGGACGGGGCTGCCGGAAGACGCGGGGCTCTCGGCGCCGGTGCGGCTCTCGGGGGCGGTGCTGCTCCCGGCGCCGGCGCGGTGCTCGGGGACGGCGCGGCTCTCCGGGACGGCGCGGAAGGTGCGCCGGTAGGCGCTCGGCGCGACGTCGAGCCGGCCGCGCAGCTGCAGCCGCAGCGAGGCGGCGGTGCCGAATCCGGACTCCCGGGCGACCTGGTCGATCGTCAGGTCGGTCCGCTCCAGCAGCTGGCGGGCCCGCTCGGTGCGCTGGGTGGTGATCCACTGGCCGGGGCTGGCGCCGGTCTCCTCGCGAAAGCGCCGGGTGAAGGTCCGCACGCTCATCCCCGCCCGGTCGGCGAGTTGGCGCAGGACCAGCGGCCGGTCCAGGTGCTCCAGCGCCCAGGCGCGCACCGCGGCGGTGCCGTTGCCGCCGGACTCCACCGGGCTCGGGGCCTCCACGTACTGCTTCTGGCCGCCCTCGCGCCACGGCGGCACCAGGCAGTTGCGGGCCACCGCGTTGGCCACCGCGCTGCCGTGGTCGCGGCGCACCACGTGCAGGCAGAGGTCCACGCCGGCGGCCACCCCGCCGGAGGTGAGGACGTCGCCGTCGTCGGTGTAGAGCACATCGGGGTCCAGCCGGACCCGGGGGAACAGCCGGGCGAAGCGCTCGGTGTAGCGCCAGTGGGTGGTGGCCGGCCGGCCGTCCAGCAGTCCGGCGGCGGCCAGGATGAAGGAGCCGGTGCAGATCGACATCAGCCGGGTGCCGGGCCGGATCCGGGCCAGCGCGGCGGCCAGGGCCGGGGTGAAGCAGGCGTCGGCGACGGCCGGGCTGGAGTCGGCGGAGGCCGGGATCAGCACCGTGTCGGCCCGCTCCAGCAGTTCGGGCCCGTGGTCGACCACGATCCGGAAGTCGGCGCTGGTGGTGACCGGCCCTCCGTCCAGGGTGCAGGTGGCCACCTCGTACAGCGGCCGTCCGTCCGGGTCCTTGGCGCCGCCGAAGATGCGGGCGGGGATGCCGAGTTCGAAGGCGATCACGCCTTCCAGGGCGAGTACCGCGACCAGGTGTGCCATGCCGTCCCCTCGGGCGTCGGTGGGTCCGGGACAGCGTACTGCGGGCCGTGGCCCGATTCTTGCGAAAGCTGTCATCCGGGCCACTCGCCGGCGCCCGGGCGGCCCGGAACACTCGTTCGCGTGACCGAACGCAGTGTCCTCGCCCCCGCATCCCGCTCCGTCCCACCGGCCCCCGCCGGGCGCCCCCGGGTGCACTACGCCTGGGTGGTGGCCGCCGTCTCCCTGCTCGTCCTGCTCGGCTCGGCCGGCTTCCGCTCCACGCCGAGCCTGATGATGGACGCCCTGCACAACGAGTTCGGCTGGTCGCTCGCGACGATCTCCAGCGCCACGTCCGTCAACCTGGCGCTCTACGGCCTCACCGCCCCCTTCGCCGCCGCCCTGATGGACCGTTTCGGGGTGCGCCTGGTGGTGGTCTGCGCGCTGCTGACCATCTCGGTCGGCGCCGGGCTGACCATGCTGATGCGCGAGCCCTGGCAACTGGTGCTCTGCTGGGGCGTGCTGGTCGGCCTCGGCAGCGGCTCGATGGCCGGCGCGTTCGCCACCACCATCACCGGCCGCTGGTTCCGGGCCCGCCAGGGCCTGGTCACCGGGGTGCTGACCGCCGCCGGAGCCGCGGGGAACCTCGTCTTCCTGCCGGTCGGTGCCTGGCTGGTCGAGCAGCACGGCTGGCGCTCGGCCGTGGTCGTGGTCTCGCTCGCCGCCAGCGCCGTCGCCGTCCCGGTCCTGCTGCTGATGCGCGAACGGCCCGCCGACCTCGGCCTGCTCCCGTACGGCGCCACCGAGGCCCCGCCCGAGCCGGTGCGGGACGGCCGCGCCGTGGCCCGCACCCTGCGGGTGCTGCGGGACGCCGCCCGCACCCGGGCGTTCTGGCTGCTGGCCGGCTCCTTCGCGATCTGCGGCGCCACCACGGCCGGCCTGGTCGGCACCCACTTCATCCCGGCCGCGCACGACCACGGCATGCCGGTCACCACCGCCGCGAGCCTGCTCGCCCTGATCGGCGTGTTCGACGTGCTGGGCACGGTCTTCAGCGGCTGGCTCACCGACCGGGCCGACTCCCGGCTGCTGCTGACCGTCTACTACGGGCTGCGCGGTCTGTCCCTGTTCCTGCTGCCGCAGCTGCTGGCCGGATCGCTCCAGCCGCCGATCCTCGCCTTCGTGATCTTCTACGGCCTGGACTGGGTGGCCACCGTGCCGCCGACCGTCGCGCTGTGCCGACGGCACTTCGGCGAGGACGCCCCGATCGTCTTCGGCTGGGTGCTCGCCGCCCACCAGATCGGCGCGGCCGTCGTCGCCGGGCTGGCCGGCCTCGCCCGGGACGCCCTCGGCAACTACGACCTCACCTGGTACGGCGCCGGAGCGCTGTGCGTGGTCGCGGTCGGGCTCTGCCTGGCGCTGGGCACCGGTCGGGGAGACCGGGCGGTGCCTGCCCTCCCGTGACGGAGGGCCCGTGACGGCCGGCCCGCGGCATTCGATCCCGTGGCGGTCGGCCCCGGGGGCAGTCGGCCCGGGGGCGGCGGCCGGTGCGCGGGCGACGGCGGCGTCGCGTGGCCGGGGTGGTGCCGGGCCTCCGGCAGGACCGTCCTACCGGGGGTCTAGGCTCCGCCCCATGGCGCTGATCTTCACCCTGGACCCGAAGCTCGACCCCGACCTGCGGACGGACATCGTCCGGCTCTGGACCGACGTCACCAACGCCGGCGGCGCGGTCGGCTTCGTGGCGCCGGTCACCGAGGAAGAGGTCTGGAACACGGCCGACCGCCAGTTCGCCGGGGTGGCGCCGGACGGCCCGGACCGGCTGCTGGTCGCCCACGAGAGCGGGACGGGCCGCCTGGTCGGCGTGCTGTTCTTCGAATCGATGCGCTTCGACCTCATGGAGCACTGGCGGATGCTCAAGCGGGTCATGGTGCACCCGGACTTCCAGGGCCACGGCCACGGCGCCCGGCTGCTCGCCGAGGCCGAGCGGGTGGCCCGGGAGTGGGGCCTGGAGTCGCTGCGGCTCACCGCGCGCGGCGGCCTGGGGCTGGAGCGGTTCTACGCCCGCGCCGGCTACCGGGAGGTCGGCCGGGTGCCGGCCGCGATCCGGGTCGCCCCCGGGGACGACCGGGACGACATCACCCTGTGGCTCGACCTGCGCTGAAACCCGCCCCGGACGGGTGGAGCGGGCCGGAGCGGGTGCCCCGTGACCCGCCGCGGCCGTCAGGCATGCTTGACTGGAGGACCCGTCCCAGCGCAACGAAGAAGGATGTGTCGAGTGACCAGCAACGGCCCGGAGAAGTCGCACGCCACGCTCCGCTACACCTCCCTGCGGGTCAGCATCTTCCTCGGCTGCCTGCTGGTGGCCCTGCTGCTCGGGCACTTCGGGGTCATCCCGGTCAGCGGTGAGGCCGGCGTGGTCTTCCTCTTCCTGCTGGCCGCGCTCGCCTCCGCGCCGCTCAGCTACGCGCTGCTGAGCAGGCAGCGCGACGAGATGTCCGCGCAGATCAGCGGCAAGGTCACCGGGCTGCGCAGCCGTACCGCCGACCGGATCGCCGCGCAGAACGCCGAGGAGGACGCCGTCGACGACGCCGCCCGCGCGGCCGCCGCCGGCCAGAGCTGACCCCGGCCCCACCCGCGAGCGCAACCGCCGTGCCCGCCGCCCGAGGCTCCGTGCCGTCCGAGCCGCCTGTGCCGTCCGAGCCGCCTGTGCCGTCCGAGCCGCCTGTGCCGTCGCCGGATCCGTCCGTGCCGTCCGTGCCGTCGCCGGATCCGTCCGAGCGCCGGGCCGCCGGGGAGGGGGCGCCCGCCGAGGCCGCGCTCGGCACCTGGCCGGCCCCCGTCCGGCGGCCCACCGGCCGGGACGTGGCCCGGCTCGCCGGGGTCTCCCAGGCCACGGTCTCCCTGGTCTTCTCCGGCGCCGAGGCCGGCCGACGGGTCTCCGAGGCCACCCGGGAGCGGGTCCGGCAGGCCGCCGACAGCCTCGGCTACCGCCCGCAGGCGGCCGGCCGGCAGCTGCGGCTCGGCCGCAGCGGGATGATCCTGCTGGCCGTGCCGAACCTCCAGGGCCCCTTCTTCGGCCGGGTGCTGGAGGGCGTCCACGAGGAGGCCGGCCGCAACGGCCTGGCCGTGGTGGTCAGCTCCGGCTGGGGCCGCGCCACCCTCACCGAGGCCGCCACTGCGGGCCGCTTCGACGGCCTGCTGATCTGCTCCCCGGACGACAGCCAGCTCGGCGAGCTGCCCGCCGACACCCCCGTCGTCTTCCTGGACGCCGACCCCGGCACCGACCGGGCGCGCCCGACCGTCGAGCTCGACGTGGCCGGCGGCATGCGGGCCGCGGTCGAGCACCTGGCCGCGCTCGGCCACCGCAGGATCGGCCGGCTGCGCTCCAGCCACTCCGCTTACACCTTCCGGGTGCGGCAGGCCGCCTTCGAGCAGGCCGTGCGCGAACTCGACCTGGACGTCGTGGAGCTGGGGGTGAGCCTGAACGAGGGCCACCGGGCCGCGCGGGCCGTCGCGGGCCGGCTGCTGGAGCGGGCGGACCGGCCGCGCGCCGTGGTCTGCGACGACGACGTGGTCGCCTCCGGGGTCTACCAGGCCGCCGCGGAGCTGGGGTTGCGGGTGCCGGAGGACCTGTCGGTGGTCGGCATGGACAACGTCACGGTGGCCGCGCTGCTCGTCCCGCCGCTGACCACCGTCGACCTGCCGGGCGAGGAACTGGGCCGGGCGGGCGCGGCCGCGCTGGCGGCGCTGCTGCGCGGGGAGCGGGTGGTGCCGGTCGCGCCGCTGGCCGCGTCCCTGGTGCTGCGCTCCTCCACGGCGCCGGCCGGTGCGGCTCCGACCGCTACGGTCTCAACCGACTGATCACATACCGTCACCGACGGATGGCGATGGCCCGTCCGGTTTGCCCCGTGCCTGGCCCTTTGACTGCTCCAATCGGGTGAAAAGTGCTCATTTACTCTCGCGTCGTACCTCCATTCGGATTAACGGAGGGTGAGATTCCAGCATGCGGACGCTCCGATCAATACCCTCACCCCCGTCCAGGGCAGGCCGAATGGCCACCGCCCTGGGCCTCTTCGCGGGCACGCTGCTCACCGGCACCCTCACCGCCCCGACCGCCCAAGCCGCCGTCAGCTTCACCAAGACGGTGGACAAGCCGACGGTGGCACCCGGCGAGAACGTCACCTACACCCTGCGCTACACCTGCTCGGTCACCGACTGCGCCAACGGCCGGATCACCGACACCCTCCCCGCCGGGATGGAGTTCGTCGGCTGGACCCCGGACGCGAGCACCGTCGACGTCGCCGGCTCGACCGTCCCGGCGGCCGGCACCGTCGGCGGCACCCTCGACATCAAGCTCCTCACCCTCACCCCGGGGACCACCGCGACCGTCAAGGTCGTCCTCCGGTTCCCGAACTTCACCACCCCCGACGGCACCGAGGCCGTCAACTCGGCGACCCTGACCGCCGACGGCGAGCCCGCGCAGACCGGCTCCGCCACCACCGGTGCCGTCGTCCAGCCCGACTACAAGGTCACCAAGGGCGTGCAGACCAGCAGTCAGGACGGCCGCTCGGTCACCTACCAGTTCAGCGCCTGCTCCACCAGCGGCGTCCCCAACGTCGACCTGGACGCCGCCCGACTGGTCGACACCCTGCCACCCGGCGCCGTCGTCGACACCGGCCGCTCGCCCGGCTGGACCCAGGACCCGGCCGACCCCGACCGCTGGGTGTTCGACATCGGCGCCTTCCGTTCCGGCAACGGCCAGGCCGGCTGCCGCAACCCCGGCGTCCTGGTCGTCAACTACCCCGACCCGGCGTTCCCCAGCGGCACCACCTCCACCAACTCGGTGGTCCTGCAGGGCGACCCGCTCGGCCCCGAGGGCATGCGCGACCTCTCCGACGCCACCGCCCAGTCCCCGACCTTCCAGCCGCCGACCACCGGCATCCAGGTCACCGCCTCCAAGGTCTGGCAGGACAAGGTCGTCTCCGGCGACATCGCCTCCTTCAGCCTCCACCCCGGCAACATCGCCGGCCCCGCCACCCGCCTGGTGATGACCGACCCCGGCGCCGGCACCACCCCCGGCCTCTACAACTGGCTGATGCCGCAGTCCATCCAGCTGGAGGCCTGGAACCCGGCCGGCATCGGCCTCACCCTCCAGTACCGCCTCGACGGCGACCCGGCTTGGCGGACCTTCGCCCCCGGCACGGCGTTCGACGGTTCGAGCAGCCGCCGGATCACCTTCGCCGAGGGCACCGGGGACCCGGCGAACGACGTGCTCGGCATCCCGGCCGGCCGCCGACTGGACGGGCTGCGCTTCGAGTGGAACGGCCCCATCCCCACCGGCTGGAGCCCCGGCAACGCCGTCCAGGTGCTCGCCCAGGTGGTCACCCCCGGCCACGACGGCCGCACCGCGCCCGGTCCGCTGCACAACTGCGTGGACGTGACCGGCACCGACGCGGCCGGCGCCACCTCCTCGGCGAACGCCTGCGCCGACACCACCGTCTCCGCGGCCACCAACCTGGGCGCCGCCAAGACCACCACCTCCGGCGAGGTCCTCGCCCCCGGCGGCATCGCGACCTTCCGGATCACCCCGTACAACCGCACCGGCCGCACCCTGGGCACCCCGCTGGTGATGTACGACCTGCTGCCGCCCGGCCTCGTCTACCAGGACGGCAGCGCCCGGCCCGACCCCGCCTACCCGGAGGCCGCGGCCCCGCGGTCCGTCCAGGTGCTGCCCGGCCCGGACGGCCGCCAGCTGCTCAAGCTGACCTGGCCGGCCGGCGCGCCCGACATGACGTACCTCAACGACCAGAAGGCCCACCGCACCCTGATCGACGTCCAGGTCGCCGGCAGCGCCAAGCCCGGCACCCTCACCAACGACGTGTACGTCACCACCGAGGGGGCCGAGACGCCCGTCACCTGCTCCTACTTCGGCACCGACAGCGGCGTGCCGGACAGCCGCGACCTGAACGGCGACGGCGACACCACCGAGACCCTGTGCCACGCCTCCTCCAAGGTCGAGGTGCAGGTCCCGGCCGTGCTGCGGTCGTTCAAGGAGGTCAAGGGCGACCTCGACACGGACTACGCCACCACCGGAACCACCACGCCCGGCGGCGGCCTCTCCTACCGGCTGACCGTCCGCAACGACTCGCCCGACCCGGTCACCGACTTCGTCGCGTACGACAAGCTGCCCACCCCGGGCGACTCCTACCTGCTGCGCCCCGACGCCCCGCGTGGCTCCGCCTGGACGCCCTCGCTCACCCAGCCGCTGAGCTCCAGCGACCCGACCGTGGCGATCGAGTACACCACCTCGCCGAACCCCTGCGTGACCGGGGCGATCACCGTGCCCGGCCCGTGCGACGGGAACGCCCGGTGGAGCACCGACTTCCCCGGCCCGGGGACCACCACCTGGTTCAAGGTCAGCCGGCCGGGCACCCTGGCGTCGGGCGGGCTGTTCACCCTGACCTGGCCGATGGTCGCCTCGGTGGACGCCGGCAACGCCGACTTCGCCTGGAACAGCTTCGCCTACACCGCCATCGACTCCACCGGCAGCCCGCTGCTGCCGGCCGAGCCCGCCAAGGTCGGCGTCGGCGTCCAGGCGCCCGTGCCGCCGAACAACGCGCTCGGCGACCGCGTCTGGGCCGACCGCGACGGCAACGGCGTCCAGGACTCCGGCGAGAGCGGGGTGCCGGGCGTCCGGGTGGAGCTGCTGGACGGGACCGGCCGGCCGGTCCGGGACAAGCAGGGCAAGCCGGTCACCACGGTGACGGGCGCGGACGGGAACTACCTGTTCGACAAGCTGCCGGACGGGGAGTACGCGGTCCGCTTCGACCTGACGACCGTTCCGGCGGGCGCCGAGGTCACCGTGCGTCACGCGGGGAAGGACCCGGCACGGGACTCGGACGCCGACCCGGTCACCGGGACCACCCAGACGGTGCGGCTCTCGGGCGGGACGCGGGACCTGAGCCTGGACCTGGGGCTGGTGCCGGCGGACGTGCCGACGCCTACGCCGACTCCCACGCCCACACCCACATCTACGCCGACGGACTCGCCGTCGCCGACCTCGTCGCCGTCCCCGACGTCCTCGCCGACGTCGACTCCGACGTCCACGCAGACACCTACGCCCACGCAGACGCCGACCCGGACTCCGACGGGCTCGCCGACGAACTCGCCCTCGCCGACGAGCGGCCCGACCGGCAGTCCGACCGGCGGCCCCTCGGACGACCCGAGCGGCAACCCGAGCGGCAGCCCGACCGACGGCCCGTCGGACGGCCCGTCGTCGAGCGGGCCGTCGAGCACCGGTGAGCCCGGCGCGCCGTCGCAGGATCCGCAGCGGCCGTTCCCGGGCCAGGGGAGCGGCGAGCTGCCCCACACCGGTGGGCCCGGCCTGCTGCCGGCCGTGCTCGGTGCCGTGGCCCTGGGCTTCGGCGTGCTGTTCACGGTGGTCGCCCGTCGTCGTCGGGGCCGCCACAGCTGATCATCCGTAGAGGGGAAAGGTAGAGGGGAAGAGACTGCGCCCGCCGGCCAGACCGCCGGCGGGCGCAGTCGTTCGTGGGGTGGGTCAGCCCACCGGTACGGGCTGCGCGGCGGGGGCGAGCGGCGCCGGGTGGAACCAGCGTCGGGCGCCGAACAGCAGCAGCCCGCCGAGCGCGATCCCGCCGACCGCGCAGAGCGCCACCGGGCGCAGCGAGTCCTCGGCGAGCTTGCCGGAGACTGCGTAGCCGAGTGAGTTGCCGGTGGCGAACAGCGTCACCAGCCAGGCGAAGGCCTCGGTGACGGTGCCGGTCGGCGCCAGTTCGGCTACCAGGACGAACGCCGCGGCCAGCAGCGGGGCCAGCATGATCCCGGAGAGGAAGGCCAGCGCGGCCATCGGGTACGGCCCGGGCAGGGCGACCAGCGGCAGGTAGGAGACGGCCATCGCGAGGGCCATCATCCAGGTGCGGGTGGCCGTGGTCTGCCGCCAGGTGACGGTGCCGTAGGCGAGCGCGCCGAGCAGGCCGCCGAGCGCGGCCAGGGCCAGCAGGGTGCCTCCGCCGCCGGGCAGGGTGCCGACGTGGCGCTCGGCGTAGGCGATGAACAGCACGTTCTGCGCGCCGACCGCCCAGCCGGCGCCGGCCAGTCCGACCAGTAGCAGTACCAGTCCGGGGGAGCGCAGCGGCCCGAGCAGTCCGGCGGACTCCGCCCGTTCCGGGGCGCGCCAGGCCCGGGCGGGTCCGGTGGTGGCGACGACCAGGGCGCCGGCGAGTCCGAGCCCCGCGGCCACCCAGAGCGCGGCGAGCGGGCTGAACAGTCCGGAGATGGCGGCGACGGCCAGCGGGCCGGCCACGTAGAGGATCTGCTGGGAGGCCGAGTCGAAGGCGTACGCGGTGTCGAGCTGCTCCTCCTCGACCACGTCCGGCCAGAGCGAGCGCAGGCAGGGCTCCAGCGGGGGCATGGCGAGGCCGGCGATCGCGGCCCCGACGGGTGCGCCGATCGCGGAGCCGGGGGCGAGGGCGAGCAGGGCGTACCCGCCGCCGGCCACCACGGCGGAGGCGAGCAGGACGCGGGGCTGTCCGGTGCGGTCCACGATCCGGCCGAGCACCGGCCCGCCGATGGCGGCGGCGATCGCGTAGGCGGAGGTGGCCAGCCCGACCCGGCCGTACGCCACTCCGGCGTCGCGCAGGGCGAGGGCGATGACGAGGGCGGTCATGCCGGCGGGCAGACGGCCGAGCAGGGTGCCGAGCAGCAGGCGGGTGACGTGCGGGGCGCGGAGCAGGGCTAGGTAGCCCATCGGCGTCCTCTCCGGGTGGGCTGGCAGGGGCGGGGGCGCCGTCAAAGTTATACGTATAACTGCTCGCCGGTCAATCGGGCCGGTCAGTGGATCTGATGGGACGTCAGCTTCGTTCGTGTCCGGAGTCCGGGTCCGCGGCGGGGCCGGGAAGGGTGGGAACCTCAGGTCATCTCAAACAAGTACTTTGAACATCTCAAACCTTTGCTGCTAACGTATCGGCCATGACAGCCTCAGACGCACTGCGGATGCACGGCCCGGGCCCGCTGCCCGGTGCCCCCCGCCCGTGTGCTCTGGCCGGTGCTGTGGACGGTCCGCGCCGTTGTCGCGCGATGTGCTGCACGTCCCCGAGCTGCCGCATGTCCCCGAGCTGTACCGGGGCGGCACGCCCCTGACCGGGGCCGACCCTTCCGTCCGGCCCCGCGCCGTGCCGCCCGCTCCGCCCCCACCTCACCGTCGCAACGCCCTCCCCCGGAGACGCTCCCCCATGTCCACAGCGCCCGAGGCGACCTCGTCGCCGTCCGTGCTCGCCCGCATCCGCAAGACGCCCTTCTGGGTGCAGATCGTCGCCGGCCTCGTGCTCGGTGTCGGCCTCGGCTACCTGGCCCGTGCCGCCGACATCTCCTGGCTCGCGACCACCCTGGAGACCATCGGCAAGATCTTCGTCCAGCTGCTCAAGCTGGCCGTCCCGCCGCTGGTGTTCACCGCGATCGTGGTGAGCGTCGCCAACCTGCGCAACGTGACCAACGCGGCCCGCCTGGCCACCCGCACGCTGCTCTGGTTCATGATCACCTCGCTGATCGCGGTCGGCATCGGCATCGGCCTGGGCCTGCTGACCAACCCGGGCGAGGGCACCAACCTGAAGACCGAGGGCCTCAAGGCGCTCGACTCCAAGGGCACCTGGATCGACTTCCTGACCGGGATCTTCCCGACCAACATCGTCGACTCCTTCGCCAAGGTGAACGTCCTCCAGATCGTCTTCCTGGCGGTCGTGGTCGGCGCGGCGATCATCAAGCTCGGCGCCAAGGCCGAGCCGGTGCTCAAGCTCAGCGAGTCCGTGCTGGAGCTGACCCAGACCGCGCTGTGGTGGGTCATCCGGCTCTCCCCGCTCGGCACCCTCGGCCTGATCGGCAAGTCCGTCGCCAAGTACGGCTGGGACCTGCTGAAGCCCTTCGCCACGCTGACCCTGGACATCTACCTCGGCTGCGCGCTGGTCATGTTCGTCGTCTACTCGCTGGTGCTGCGCTTCGCCGCCGGGCTCAACCCGCTGCACTTCTTCAAGGGCGCCTGGCCGGCGATCCAGCTGGCCTTCGTCTCCCGCTCCTCGGTCGGCACCCTGCCGGTCACCCGCCGCGTCACCGAGCGCCTCGGCGTCCCGAGCGAGTACGCGTCCTTCTCCGTGCCGTTCGGCGCCACCACCAAGATGGACGGCTGCGCCTCGATCTACCCGGCCGTCGCCGCGATCTTCGTCGCCCAGGTCTTCAACATCGAGCTGGGCATCAAGGACTACATCCTGATCGCCTTCGTCTCGGTGGTCGGCTCGGCCGCCACCGCGGGCCTCACCGGCGCGATCATCATGCTGACGCTGACCCTGTCCACCCTGGGCCTGCCGCTGGAGGGCGTCGGCCTGCTGCTGGCGATCGACCCGATCCTGGACATGATGCGCACCGCGACCAACGTGGCCGGTCAGGTCGTCGTGCCGATCGTGGTCGCCGCCCGGGAGAAGATCCTGGACGTCGCCGCCTACAACAACCCGTCCGGTGACCTGTACGACGAGGACGCGAAGCCCGTCGCCGTCGCCGGTCAGGGCGCCAAGGCCGCGGCCGCGGCGACGGCCTGAGGCTCGTCCGGCTCCCGGCCCGGCCGCTCGGCCGGTGGCCGGATGTCCGATCGAACGCCAGAGGGGACGTTCGATCGGCGTGACGGAAAGGGCCCTCTCCCGGTGACGGGGGAGGGCCCTTTCCGCATTCCTCTTCTCCTGCTCCGCATGCGAACTCCGAGCGGAGGTGTTCGAAAAGGCAGGGGGCCCGCCGGATGGGCGGGCCCCCTTGGGTACTGCTCTTGTGCTCATGGTGGCGGCTGTCGGGAGCCGCCGACGGACCCGTGCGGGTCCCGAGCGATCAGATCATCAGAGGATGGTCAGACAGCGCTGACGTTCTCCGCCTGCGGGCCCTTCGGACCCTGGGTGACGTCGAAGGTGACCTGCTGGTTCTCCTCCAGCGAGCGGAAGCCGTTCGCGTTGATGGCGGAGTAGTGAACGAAGACGTCGGGGCCGCCGCCCTCCTGGGCGATGAAGCCGAAGCCCTTCTCAGCGTTGAACCACTTGACGGTTCCCTGAGCCATGCCGTTCTCCTTGCGATGCGTGTCGGGGGCCACACCGTGTGGCACCCGGTCCGCTGCGCTGATCGCCCTGCCTCCGGACGTGTCCGAAATTTTTCGATATTGCTGAAAAACTACAAAAAGCCTGCGGTTACATGCTCCGCAGGCTTCAAGTACTGCAAGGGGAATCAAACTGCAACTGAGGGCAACGCTAGCATGCGGCCGCTGTGACGACCAGAGGTCACTTACGGCGTGGAAGGCGCGTGTCGTAAGGGCGGTGGCGAGTGCGGAAAGCCGCCCGGGCGGCGCGCGAGGGCGTGTCGGGTGGCCGGTGCGAGCCGCCGGGAACAGCAGGCATACGCTGCGTGGAGGCACGAACAGCAAGGGAGCGGCGCAGTGGCAGCACCGGAAGCAAGAACACCGGACGCGCGGACGCGGGAGCCCCGACAGAACACTCCGGTCAGGCCGCGGGTCGGCCACATCCAGTTCCTGAACTGCGTACCCCTCTACTGGGGGCTCGCCAGGACCGGCAACCTGCTCGATCTGGACCTCACCAAGGACACCCCGGAGAAGCTGAGCGACCAGCTCGTCGACGGCACCCTGGACATCGGCCCCATCACCTGCGTCGAGTACCTGCGCAACGCCGACGACCTGCTGGTCCTGCCGGACATCGCGGTCGGCAGCGACGGCCCGGTGATGTCCTGCCTGATCGTGAGCAAGGTGCCGCTCGCCGAGCTCGACGGCCGCCGGGTCGCCCTCGGCTCCACCAGCCGCACCTCCGTACGGCTCGCCCGGCTCCTCCTGGAGGAGCGCGAGGGCGTACGCCCGGACTACTTCAGCTGCCCCCCGGACCTCAGCGCGATGCTCGCCGAGGCCGACGCCGCCGTCCTGATCGGCGACCCCGCCCTGCGCGCCTACCTCGGACAGGCCGCCGACCTCGGGCTGACCGTCCACGACCTCGGCGAGATGTGGAAGGAGTGGACCGGCCTGCCGTTCGTCTTCGCGGTCTGGGCGGTGCGGCGCGAGTTCGCCGAACGAGCCCCGGAGCTGACCGCCGCGGTGCACCGGGCCTTCCTGGAGTCCCGCGACCTGTCGCTGGTGGAGGCCGCCAAGGTCGCCGAGCAGGCAGCCCGCTGGGAGGCCTTCGGGGCGGACGTGCTGGAGCGGTACTTCAGCGAGGCGCTCGACTTCTCGCTCGGCGGGCGGCAACTGGCCGGCGTCGCGGAGTTCGCCCGGCGGGTCGCGCACGACAGCGGGTTCGCCCCGGACGTCGCGGTGCGGCTGCTGGAGCCGGCGGCGCTGCCGCTGGGGTAGTGGGGGTGCGGGACCGGCCCGGGACTGCGGCGCCGGTGCCCGTCCCGCTCGCCCGGTCCCGGTTTCGGTCCCGGCCCCGCGCCCCGGCCTCGCGCCCGGTCCCGGCCCCGCTCGAAGGCGGGGCGGGGCCGGGCCGGGGCCGGTACGGTCTGCACCCGAGGCGCGTCCGGTGGTCGGCCGGTGGTCGGTCCATGATCGGCGGGACGTGCGGCCGGACGGACGGCCGGCCGGTCGGGCGGGCGGGCGAGGGGAGCGTGCGGGCATGCGGGCACTGGGGTCGGACGATCCGCGCCAGGTGGGCGGCTACCGGCTGCTGCGGCGGCTCGGCTCGGGCGGGATGGGCCGGGTCTACCTCGGCCGGACGGCCGGCGGGCGCACCGTCGCCGTCAAGGTGGTGCGGTCGGAGCTCGCGGACGACGCCGAGTTCCGTGCCCGGTTCCGGCAGGAGGTGGCCGCCGCCCGGAGGGTCGGCGGCACCTGGACCGCGCCCGTGCTGGACGCCGACACCGAGGGCGGGCAGCCCTGGGTCGCCACCGGCTACGTGGCGGGCCCCGCGCTCGGCGACGCCGTCCGGACGTACGGGCCGCTGCCCGAACCGGCCGTGCGCTCACTCGGCACCGGACTGGCAGGGGCCCTGGACCACGTCCACGGGCTCGGCCTGGTGCACCGGGACGTCAAACCGTCCAACGTGCTGCTCACCCTGGACGGACCGCGGCTGATCGACTTCGGGATCGCCCGGGCGCTGGACGCCGCCGGCGGCCTCACCCGTTCGGGCTATGTGGTTGGTTCACCCGGCTTCATGTCACCCGAACAGGCGAACGGGCAGCCGGTCGGTCCGGCCGGGGACGTCTTCTCGCTCGGCGCCGTCCTCGCCTTCGCCGCGACCGGCGTGCACCCCTTCGGGGAAGGCGTCAGCGCGGCGGTGCTGCTCTACCGGGTGCTGCACGAGGAACCGGACCTGGCCGGGCTGCCGGAACCGCTGCGCGGGACCGTCCTCGACTGCCTGGCCAAGGACCCGGCCGCCCGTCCCACCCCGCGGCAGCTGCGCGCCCGGCTGGACCCGGACGGCACGGCGGCCGTCCGGCTGTCGCGGGGCGGCTGGCTGCCGGCCGAGCTGGCGGCGGGGGTGGGGCGCAGCGCGGTGGAGCTGCTGGACCTGGAGGGGGAGCCTGCTCCGTCCGGGGCGGCGCCGGGAGAGGTGACAGCGTCGCCGGCGGAGGCGGTGCGGACTCCGACCTCCGTGTCCGGGGCCGCCGGGGCGGAGGGGGAGGGAGCGCACCCGCCGCTGTGCGCGGGCGTGGGGGCCGAGCCCGCGAAGGCACGGCCGCGGCGCGTCCGGATCGCCGCGGTGGCCGCGGCGGCGCTCGTGGTGCTCGGCGGCGGGTACGGGCTGTACGGGTGGCTCCACCGGGCCGATCCGGCGGTGTCGGGGCCCTCGGTGCGGCCGTTGCCGGAGGTCTCCGTCGATCCGGGTCGGGCCGTCCTGCCGAGCGGCGCCCTCGCCTCCGGGGCGGCTTCGGCCTCCGGGGCGGCACCGGCCTCCGGTGTTCCGGGGAGTGCGACGGCCTCCGTTCCGGGTGAGGCGTCGAGCGGGCCTGGTGGGCCTGGCGGGCCGAGCGTGGTGCCCGCCGCCTTCCTGGGCACCTGGAGCGGGGACGTGGTCACCGACAAGGGGCTGCCCGGCGGGACCACGACGCTCACCATCCGTCCGGCGGCGATCGGTCAGGAGGGCGCCACCAGCCGCAACGCCGTCTCCGGGCTGATCCCGCTCAGCTGCGAGGGCTCCTGGACGCTCTCGTCGGCCACCCCCACCCGGCTGGTGTTCCACTCCCGGCTGGTCCGCTCCTCGATCCCCGGCGCCTGCACCGGCGGCTCCGACGCGGAAACGCTCACCCTCCAGTCCGACGGGACGATCCGCTTCACCTCCGCCGACCCGCCGGCCGGGAATCCGGCCGGCACGATGCGCAGGACGAACGGAACGAACGGGACGGGAGGCTGAGAGGGGCGGGTCGGCCAGGGTCGGCCAGGGTCGCGCCGGGGCGGTCCGTGCGCAGTTCAGCGGGCTGGCGCGGGCGGCGGAACGCGCTGGCGTAGGCTGGTTCGGCCGTACCCGAGTTGCACTTGAGAGAGAGAAGGCCGCCAGGTGACCGAGCTCGCAGCGACCACCCTCGATGCGTCCAGCACCGACCTGAAGGCCGTGCTCGACCGGGCCGCCGCCGGTGGCCGGATCACCCCGGAGGAGGCGCTGGAGCTCTACCGCTCGGCGCCGCTGCACGCGCTCGGCTCCGCCGCCGACGCGGTGCGCCGCCGTCGCTACGCGGGTACCGAGCACATCGCGACGTACATCATCGAGCGCAACATCAACTACACCAACGTCTGTGTGACGGCGTGCAAGTTCTGCGCCTTCTACGTGCCGCCGAAGAGCGACAAGGGCTGGTCCCGGGAGCTCGACGAGATCCTGCGCCGCTGCGCCGAGACGGTCGAGCTGGGCGGCACCCAGATCATGTTCCAGGGCGGCCACCACCCGGACTACGGCGTGGAGTACTACGAGCGCGCGTTCTCGGCGATCAAGGCCGACTTCCCGCAGCTGGTGATCCACTCGCTGGGCGCCTCCGAGGTCGAGCACATGGCGCGGATCTCGGGCGTCTCCGTCGAGGAGGCCATCACCCGGATCCACAAGGCGGGCCTGGACTCCTTCGCCGGCGCCGGCGCCGAACTCCTGCCGGAGCGGCCGCGCAAGGCGATCGCCCCGCTGAAGGAGTCCGGCGAGCGCTGGCTGGAGATCATGGAGATCGCCCACGGCCTCGGCGTGGAGTCCACCTCCACCATGCTGATGGGCACCGGCGAGACCAACGCCGAGCGGATCGAGCACCTGCGCATGATCCGCGACGTGCAGGACCGCACCGGCGGCTTCCGGGCGTTCATCCCGTACACCTACCAGCCGCAGAACAACCACCTCAAGGGCTTGACCCAGGCCACCGTCTTCGAGTACCTGCGGATGATCGCGATCGCCCGCCTGTTCCTCGACAACGTCGCCCACATCCAGGGCTCCTGGCTGACCACCGGCAAGGAGGCCGGCCAGCTGTCGCTGCACTACGGTGCTGACGACCTCGGGTCCGTGATGCTGGAGGAGAACGTCGTCTCGGCGGCGGGCGCCAAGCACCGCTCCAACCTCACCGAGCTGATCCACCTCATCCGGGCCGCCGACCGCGTTCCGGCGCAGCGCTCGACCACGTACGAGCACCTGCGGGTGCTGGACGACCCGGCCAACGACCCGGTCGACCCGCGGGTCGCCTCGCACATCGCCTCCACGGCGATCGAGGGCGGCACCGCGCACCCCGAGCTGAAGATCCTGGACAACTGATCCCGCCGCGGCTTCCGTAGCCCGTCGGTGCCGGTGCCGGTGCTGTCCGTGCCGTCGGTGCCGGTGCCGGTGCCGGTGCCGTTGCTGTCCGTGCCGTTGCTTTTGCCGCTGACGTGGAAGGCGCTGTTGTGCTGACCCTGCACCGGGCGGCGTTCGTGCTGCCCGACCCGGCCGATCCGACCGCCCCGTCCATCGCCGACGGGGCGGTGGTCGTGCGCGGTGAGCTGGTGGAAGCCGTCGGGCCGTACGAGGAACTGGCGGCCGCGCACCCGGGCGCCCGGGTGCGGGACTGGGGAGAGGCCGTGCTCGCCCCCGGGCTGCGCAACCCGTACGGGCACTGGCTGCTGGAACGCGCGTACCACCCGGATCCGCGGGAGGAGATCGGCGTCGAGCCGGTGGCGGACGGGCCGGCGGGCTGGTCGGCGGGCGCGGCGGCGGGCGCGGCGGTCGGCCCTGCGGACGAGGCGCGGTGCGGGGCCAGCGCGCGGCGGGGGCTCCAGCGGATGCTCGGGTACGGGGTGACGGCGGTGACCGGGCCCTTCGAGCGGACCTCGGTGCGGACGGCGGTGGCGCGGTCGGGGATCGTGGGGCTGCCCGGTCCTTCCGCCGTGGCCGGTGGGCCGGGTGGCGGCCCGCGCGGTGATTCGGACAACGATTCGAGCGGTGATTCGGGCGGTGATTCGGGCGGCTCCGGGGTGGGGCCGCTGGACCCGCTGGCCGTCCTGCCGTTCGCGGAGGCCGTGTACGGACGGGTGGCGGCCGGGGGGCGGGCGGACTTCGCGGTGTTCCCGGTCGCGGTGCCCCCGGGCGCGGGGCGCGGGGGCGTCGAACCGGCGGCGGGCGGGTGCCTGGCCACGGTGCTGGGTGGGCGGTTGGTGTACCGCCGACGGTGAGACGGTCGTCACGGCAGGTGTGACGTACTCGTTGGTAGGCGGATTTCCTTGTGGCGCACGGGACTTCCTTCGTGTGCACCCGAACTCCGGTGCCGGTGGCGGAGAGTGATTGCCCCTTCGCCGTGACCTGAGGGCCCGCCAGCGGATACGATCCCGGACAGCTCACTACCCTCACCACACCACCGCCCGCGCCCGCGGGTGGCGGGGCCGTGTCCCCGGCCCCGAAGGCAAGCCAGGACAGGAACCATGCGAACCGCGACCGTTCCCCCGCCGCGCACCCCGCGGATGGGCCGTGGTTGGTACCTCGCCGCCGTGCTCAGCGCCGTGCTGGCCGTCGGCATGTGCCTGCTGGGTTGGCGCCAGGCCGACCAGGCCGACCGGATCGAGGCGCACCCGGTGAGAGTCGAGGGCGTCGTCACCCAGCTCCCGACCGGCGGCGGCACCTACAGCGCCGTCAGCTACCGGGCCGGCGGCGAGCCGTACACCGCAGCCGCGCTGCCGCTGTCGGACGCCGCCAAGCTCGGCGACGCGGTCTGCCTGGAGCACGCCGCCGACGACCCGGGCGCGGTGCGGATCTGCGGAGACACCTACCCGCAACCGGTCGGCGTGGGCCTGGCCCGGTTCAGCGTGCCGGTGGCCGTGGTGCTCTTCGTGATCTGCGTGCTGCGCATCCGACGGCACCACAAGGCGCTCGCGGTCCGCGGCGGGCAGGGGAAACTGGCCGCCAACCTCGCACTGGCGACGGGGGCGCTGGCGGACGGGATGCCCGCGATAACCCACGGCAAGCGGTCCCGCCGGCGGCGCCGCGCGGGCGGGCGGCGCGCCCAGCACTGACGGGGCGCGCGCCGGGTGGGTGCCGGGTGGGGGCCGGGTGGCCCGGGTGCGTGGCCCGGGTGCGTGGCCCGGCGGGGCTGCTCCGAGATGCGGCCGGGGCCGCGGCGGGCCCGGCTCCGGGCGGGGCCGGCGTGCCCCGTTGGTCGGGGCGTCCGTGCGAGGGTGAACAATGGGGGCGTGACCCGAGCCTCTCTGGACAAGCAGCCGCACGAAGTCGCCGCCATGTTCGACGACGTCGCGGCCAAGTACGACCGCACCAACGACGTGCTCTCCCTCGGCCAGGCCCGCGCCTGGCGCCGGGCGGTGGCCGAGGCGGTGGACGCCGGGCCGGGGGACATCGTGCTCGACCTCGGGGCCGGCACCGGCACCTCCTCGCTGCCCTTCGTCGAGGCCGGGGCGAAGGTCGTCCCCTGCGACTTCTCGGTCGGCATGCTCACTGAGGGCAAGCAGCGCCACCCCGAGCTGGCGCTCACCGCCGGCGACGCCACCCGGCTGCCGTTCGCGGACGACACCTTCGACTCGGTGACGATCTCCTTCGCCCTGCGCAACGTCCAGGACACCGACGCGGCGCTGAGCGAGATGCTGCGGGTCACCAAGCCCGGCGGCAAGCTGGTGATCTGCGAGTTCTCCACCCCGACCTGGACGCCGTTCCGGACGGTCTACACCGAGTACCTGATGCGCGCGCTGCCGCCGGTGGCCACCGCTGTCAGCAGCAACCCGGAGGCGTACGTCTACCTCGCCGAGTCCATCCGGGCCTGGCCGGACCAGCCCGGACTGGCCGCCAAGCTCCAGGACAACGGCTGGTCGAAGGTCGCCTGGCGGAACCTGACCGGCGGGATCGTCTCGCTGCACCGCGGCTACAAGATCGCTTAGTCGGGGGGCGGGGTCGGGGGCCGAGGCCGGAGCTGGGTGCGGGGTCGGGGGCGGGGGCGCAACCGGCGACGTGAGCGGAACTAGACTGCCGGAGGCAAAGCCGCCGTCCCCCAGCCGCAGTTCCAGGAGTGTGTCCACGTGTCCGAGACCGCAGCCGATCTGACGAAGCCGGACAGCCCCGTGGAGAGCACGGCCGACGTCATCGTGGTCGGTGCGGGCCCGGCCGGCGCCACCACCGCGTACTACCTGGCCCAGGCCGGCCTGGACGTGCTGCTGCTGGAGAAGACCGCCTTCCCGCGCGAGAAGGTGTGCGGCGACGGTCTGACCCCGCGCGCCACCAAGCAGCTGGTGGACATGGGCATCGACGTCTCCACCGAGAACGGCTGGCTGCACAACAAGGGCCTGCGCATCATCGGCGGCGGCGTCCGGCTGGAGCTGGACTGGCCCGAGCTGTCCTCCTTCCCCGACTACGGCCTGGTGCGCAAGCGCGCCGACTTCGACGAGCTGCTGGCCCGTCAGGCCGAGAAGGCCGGCGCGCGGCTCTACGAGCGCTGCAACGTCAGCGGGCCGGTCCTGGACGAGCGCACCGGCCGGATCGTCGGCGTCACCGCCAAGCTCGGCGACGAGAAGCGGCCGGTCACCTTCCGGGCCCCGCTGGTGGTCGCCGCCGACGGCAACTCGACCCGGCTCTCGCTCGCCATGGGCCTGCACCGGCGCGAGGACCGCCCGATGGGCGTCGCCTACCGCACCTACTTCACCTCGCCGCGCCACGACGACGACTACCTGGAGTCCTGGCTGGAGCTGTGGGACACCCGGGGCAGCGAGCGCAAGCTGCTGCCCGGGTACGGCTGGGTCTTCGGCATGGGCGACGGCACCTCCAACGTCGGCCTCGGCATCCTCAACTCCTCGCCGGCGTTCGGCGAGCTCGACTGGCGCGAGGTGCTCAAGGCCTGGTGCGCCGGCATGCCGGAGGAGTGGGGCTACACCCCGGAGAACATGACCGAGCCGATCCGCGGCGCCGCGCTGCCGATGGCCTTCAACCGGCAGCCGCACTACACCCGCGGGCTGCTGCTCGTCGGCGACGCGGGCGGCATGGTCAACCCGTTCAACGGCGAGGGCATCGCCTACGCGATGGAATCCGGCCAGATCGCCGCCGGAGTCATCGTGCAGGCCCTCGCCCGGGTCACCGACGGCGGCCGCGAGCGCGCCCTCCAGGCCTACCCGCGCATCCTCAAGGACGTGTACGGCGGCTACTACACCCTGGGCCGCGCCTTCGTGAAGCTCATCGGCAACCCCAAGGTGATGCAGATCGCCACCCAGCGCGGGCTCACCCACCCGATGCTGATGCGCTTCACCCTCAAGCTGCTCGCGAACCTCACCGACCCGCAGGGCGGCGACGCGATGGACCGCGTGATCAACGGCCTCGCCAGGGTCGCGCCGAACGCCTGAGGCCGCGTGAACGCCCGGGGCCGGGCGGACACTCGGGGTCGCGTCGCCCGGGGTGGCGTGAGCGCCCGGGGCCGGGCGGACGCCTGAGGCCGGGCGTCCGCCCTGTTCTGGCCTGCTTTGCCCTGCCCGCCCGAGGGGGCGGCGGAACAGGAGCGTGCGGCTACAGCTCGTCGGCCGCCGGGCGTGCTTCCGGTGCCTGGCGGGAGGCGGCGGAGCGCTGCTCGACGTAGGCGAGGCGTTCGGAGAAGATCCGGGCCGCGTCGGGGGTGAGGGTCCTCAGGGCGACGAGGGCGGAGAAGACGACGTCGCAGAGCTCGTGCTGGACGTCCTCCCAGGTGTGGGTGACGCCCTTGCGTGGGTTCTGGCCGGTGGCGCCGATCACCGCCGCACCGACCTCGCCGATCTCTTCGGACAGCTTGAGGATCCTCAGCAGCCGCTCCTCCTGGGGCGACAGCGTGCTCTGCTCGTCCAGCCATGCGACCAGGTGGTCGACGCTCTCCCAGATCCGGCTGTCCATGCGGCGTTGCTCCTGCTCCCATGCGGTGTCGTTGGTGCTGCCACCGTACGGGAGTGAGGCCGGGGGCCGAGACCGGGGCTGCTCGGGAGCGGGGTGTGCTGGAACGGGGCGAGCTGGCGCGGGTGGGAGCGGGACGGGCGGGCGAGCGGGCGGGCCGGGGCTGTCCGGCCCGCCGGGTCAGCGGGTGCTGATCTTCACGTTGCGGATGTTCACCGGGAGGTTGGGGAAGCCGTCGCCCGGGTTGTTCTGGTCGTCTTCGCCACCGGCGGCGATCTTCTGGAGGACGTCCAGGCCGGCGGTGATCCGGCCGAACGGGGTGTAGGCGGGGGAGAGCTTGGTGTCCTTCCAGACGAAGAAGAACTGGCTGCCGTTGGTGTTCGGGCCGGCGTTGGCCATGGCCACGGTGCCGGCCGGGTAGGTGGCGCCGGTCAGGTTCTCGTCCGGGAAGGAGTAGCCCGGACCGCCGCTGCCCGTGCCGGTCGGGTCGCCGCACTGGAGGACGTAGATCCGCTGGGTGGTGAGGCGGTGGCAGTGGCTGCGGTCGAAGTAGTCGTGCTCGGCGAGGAAGCGGAACGAGAAGGTGGTGCAGGGCGCCTTGTCGGTCAGCGCCTCGAAGGTGATCTGGCCCTGGCTGGTTCGCAGTGTCGCGCGGTAGGGCTTCGCCGCCTTCTTGGCGTCGAACACCGGGATGCCCTTGAAGTTGTCGGCCGGGACGGCCGGTGTGTAGGTGCAGCCGGCGGTGGGAGCGGCGGCCGCGGGGGTGTCCGCGATGGCGGTACCGGTGCTCGCCATGAGTGGGAGGACGGTGGCGGCGGCGACCAGCGCCCAGTGCTTGCGGTTCACGTGACGGGCCTTCCGGGGGGTGGTGGACGGCGGGGTTGTCATGGGTGCATCATCCACGGCCGGGTGGGGATGCGGTAGGGGTTGGGGCGGCCGTTGCTCCTCGGGCGGCTGTGCTGTGATGGTTTGTCAGTTCTGCCCCGGGGTGGTCGTGGTGGGCGCGAAGAGTCCGGCGCGGGCAGCCAGGGCGGCGGCATCGGCGGCCCGTTCGGCGGCGTGGGCGTCCAGCGGTTCGCCGGAGACGAAAAGGCGGTAGTAGAGCGGCGCGGTGGCGGCCCGGACCACCTCGGCGCCGTCCGTCCCGGGCGGCAGTTCTCCTCGGGCGACGGCCCGTTCGGCCACCTCGGCGGCCTGGCGGTGGCGGGCCGCGAAGAAGGCTCGCAGGGCGGCCGCGCCGGTGTCCGAGCGCTGGGCGGCGGAGATCAGCGCGGTCGGTGTGGGGCCGAGCTCCGGGTCGGTGAAGACGCTGAACACCTCCTGGGTGATCCGGCGGAGGTCCTGCTGGAGGTCGCCGGTGTCGGGCAGGGGCCACGGCTGATCAGCGGAGGTGGTCAAGGCGTCGGCGACCAGGCCGTCCACCCCGCCCCAGCGCCGGTAGAGGGTCGCCTTGTGGATGCCGGAGCGGGTGGCGACCGCCTCGACGGTGAGGCCGGCGTACCCCTTCTCGGTGACCTCGGCGAGCGTGGCGGTGACCACCTCCGCCCGGACCCGGGCGCTGCGGCCGCCCGGGCGCGGGGTGGGGGTGTGGGGCTCCGGTGTGGGGTGAGGTGCTTCAGTCAAAGTCGACTCCAGTCGCGTTAAGGCTTGCCGCAGGGTGGCGGGCGTGCGATGCTCATCGTAATGCGACTTAAGTCGCATTACGAGAGGAGCCTTGCGTGTCCGCCACCGTCATCCCCGACCCCACCGCCCTCCACCCGCTCGCCGACCACGACCGCGTCGTCCTGCTGCGCCCGCTCCTCACCGACCCGCGGATCGAGGTCGGTGAGTACACCTACTTCGACGACCCCGACGGAGCCACCCGCTTCGAGGAGCGAAACGTCCTCTACGCCTTCGGCCCCGAGCGGCTGGTGATCGGCAAGTACTGCGCGATCGCCACCGGCACCCGGTTCCTGATGGCCGGTGCCGCCCACCCGACCATCGGAGTCTCCACCTTCCCCTTCACCATGTTCGGCGGCAGTTGGACGGAGCGGACCCTCGACATCGTCACGGGCCTGCCCAGCCGGGGCGACACCGTGGTCGGCAACGACGTCTGGTTCGGCCACGGGGCCACCGTCCTGTCCGGCGTCCGGATCGGCGACGGCGCGATCATCGCCGCCGGAGCGGTGGTCACCTCCGACGTCGAGCCGTACACCGTCGTCGGGGGCAACCCGGCCCGCCCGATCCGTCGCCGCTTCGACGACGCCGACATCGCGCGCCTGCTCCGCGCGGCCTGGTGGGACTGGCCGGCCGAGCTGGTCACCGAGCACGTCCGCGCCATCATGTCCGGCACCCCGGCCGACATCGAGGCGATCGCCGCGGCGAACGGTCTGCTCGCCGCCTGACCCACCCGTGCCCGTGCAGGGCATTGATCACCGGCGGCCCGATGCGCGAAGATGGCGCCCCCTTGCTCCGCGCTCCACCCCGTTCGCCGCCGGGCCTTCCGCCCGGCTCCAGGGTCCGTCCGACGTTGTACGGCACTCGCACCCGCCGGTTCCGTCCGTTCGGAGGGATCTTTCGCATGCCAGCCTCCATGTCCGGCCTGTCCGAGGGCTCGCCCTCGCCGGCCCTTCGTGATCTTCCGGTCCTGCTCGTGGCCGTGGTGTGGGGGTCGAGCTTCCTGGCCGTCCAACGGGTGGCCGAGCCCGGGACGGTCGTGGCCATGCTCGTGCTGCGGTTCGGGTTGGTGCTGCCGCTGCTCGGGGTGCTCGCCTGGCGTGCCCTGCGGCGACTGAGTCGCGCCGAATGGCTCGGCGGCGCCGCCCTGGGGCTGGTGCTCAGCGGGATCTTCCTGCTGGAGACCTATGGCGCCGTACACACCTCCGCGACCAACGCCGGGCTGATCATCAGCCTCGCGATGGTGCTCACCCCGCTCGGTGAGAGCGCCCTCGGCCGGACCGCACCGCCGAAGGCCTTCCTCGCGGCGGCCGGGCTGGCCGTCCTCGGCGTCGCCCTGCTCACCGGCGACGGCGGGCTGCGCCCTCCGACGCTCGGTGATGCGCTGGTGCTGGGCGCCGCCTTCGTCCGCTCGGCGTTCGTCCTGGCGACGGCCCGCACCCGGGCCGTCCGGGACACGGACATGCTGGCCCTGACCTGGGTCCAGCTCGCCGTGGCCACCGCGGTGTTCGCCGTCGTGGCGCTGTCCGTCGGGCCCGCACCGTGGACCGTCGCGCGCTCGTACGGGGCCGGCCAATGGGCCTGGCTGCTGCATCTGTCCTTGCTCTGCACCCTGTTCGCCTTCTTCGTCCAGGTGTGGGCTGTCCGGGCCACTTCACCGTCCCGGGTGAGCCTGCTGCTCGGCACCGAGCCGCTGTGGGCCGCCGTCTTCGGGATCGCCGTGGCCGGGAACCGGATGGGCCCGCTCACGCTGCTCGGCGGAGCCCTGGTGCTCGTCGCGACCGAGTGGGGCCGGCGCACCGCTCCCGGGCCGGGCCCGGCCAAGGGCGGGAGCCCGGGCGGGGCCGATACGGAGGGCGCGAGCGCGGAACCGGCCCCGGTGTGAACCACCGCCTTCGTCACCGGCGCGGCCGCCGCGTCCTGCGGGCGTAGTCGAGGGCGACCGCACCGAGCAGCGGGCCCCAGGCGACCAGGGGCAGGTAGGCGAGTGTCATCACCACGGCGGCGAAGCCGGTCGGTGACCCGGGCTCGGTCAGGTTGTGGGCCCAGCGGCCGAACAGCCCCTCCATGCCGAGGACCGTGAGCACCACCGCCCCCAGCAGCGCCGGGACGACCGCCGCGAGCGGCCGGACCCGACGGCCGCCTATCAGCGGGATCCATCGGGGTGTGACCAGCCCCCAGGGCCGGACCAGCCCCAGGGTCAGGAAGGCCAGCGACTCGGCCAGGGCGCTCAGCGCCACGCAGTAGACCGTGCCCCAGCCCGGCTGGTGCTCGGCGAAGGCCGCGGCCGTCGCGCCGCTGAATCCGACCGGGACGCCGAAGCCGAAGACGATCCGCCACAGCCCGGAGGGGACGGTGGTGAGGACGGCGGCCCCGGCGGCGATCCGGGCCCAGCGCGGCGCGGGCGGGACGACCGGGGCGGTGGACCCGATCCGGTGGGCGGTGCCGCGGGCGTTGATCACGAGCTTCGACATGGCGGTGGGCTCCTCTCGGCTCCGGCCTCCGCGGCCGGTGCGATGACTCAAGACTGGAGGCCCGCCGGGGGTTTGCGGCAGATGCCGATCGGGCTGTTCCTCCTGCTCAACCGGCCTTTGAAATATGCCGATCGGCACAGGTGCGCCGCCCTGGCGGCGTCGTAGTGTGACGGCATTCGAGGAGTCGGGGAGAGGTGATGACGATGACTCAGGTCCTGGCCGGGATCGTCCTGGCCCTGGTGCCGCCGGCCTGGGCGGCGCGGGGGCGATACGGCGCGGCGTCCGTGACGATGGCGCTCGGGGCGGCGTCGGCCGCGGTCACGGTCGCCGTCTGGGGCCTCGGCCGCTGGACGGAGGGGCAGCGCTGGGCGGGGCTGCTGGGCCTGGCCGAGCTCGCCGTCCTGCTGCTGTCGGTGGCCGTCAGCCTGCGCACCGAGGACGGCCCGTGGTGTGCGGGGGCCGCCTGGACGGCGTGCGGAGCGGTCGCCCTCTGGCCGTCCCGGTTCGCCTTCGTCGAGGGGCCCGCGGACACGCTCACGCTCTTCGGGTTCGGCTCGATGCTCTCCCTGCCGGCCGTCCTGGTCGGGCTCTACCTCCGGGGCCTGGACGAGGGGCGCAACCGGGCGGTGGCCGAGGCCAGGCGGGCACAGCGGCTCGAACTGGCCCACGACCTGCACGACTTCGTGGCGCACGACGTCAGCGGCATGGTCGCCCAGGCCCAGGCCGGGGCCTACCTGGCGGGGATCGATCCGGCCGGGGCGGCCGAGATGTTCCGGCGAATAGAGCAGGCCGGGCAGCGGGCGTTGGCCTCGCTGGACCGGACGGTGCAGCTGCTGCGCAGCGAGGAGGGCGGCGGCCGGGGCCCCCTGCCAGGGCTCTCCGAACTCGCCGAGGTGGCCGAGCGGTTCACCGCGACGGGTGGTGCCGAGGTCCGGTTGGAGCTGCTGGATGAGCCGGTGCCGCGCGAGGTGGAGGGCACGGTCCACCGGATCGTGGTCGAGTCCCTGACCAACGTCCGGCGGCACGCTCCGGCCGCGCGGGTCGTCGAGATCCGGGCCCGGCGCAGCGGTGGACGACTGGAGCTGACGGTGACCAGCGACGGTCGGGCGCCGGGTGCGGCGGGTCGGCCGCGCCGGGGTGGCGGCAGCGGGCTGCCCGGGCTGGCGGCCCGGGTGGAGGCCCTCGGAGGTTCGCTGGAGGCCGGTCCGCACGAGCGGGAGGCCTGGAGGGTGACGGCGGTGCTGCCGCTGGAGGAGGCCGACGCACGGCCGGCGGGATCGTAGAAGCCGATGAGGGTCGGCAACGGGGAGGTGGTGCGGGTATGGGGAATGGCACAGGGCCGGTTCGGATCCTGATCGCGGACGACCAGGCGGATGTCCGCAGCGCGTTCCGGATGATCCTGGACGTCCAGCCGGACATGGTGGTGGTGGCGGAGGCGGCGGACGGTGCCGCAGCGGTGGCGGAGGCACGGAGGCTGCGACCGGACGTGGTGCTCGCGGACATCAGGATGCCGAAGCTCGACGGCCTGGAGGTCACACGACAGTTGGCCGATCAGTGCAAGGTGATCGTGGTGACCACCTTCGACCTGGACGAGTACGTGCACACGGCGCTGCGGCACGGGGCGGCCGGGTTCCTGCTGAAGCGGTCGGGGCCGGTGCTGCTGATCGAGGCGGTCCGGGCGGCGATGGCCGGGGACGCGTTGATCAGTCCGCAGGTCACCGTCCGCCTCCTGCGGCACATGGCACTCCCGGGTGCCGAGCCGAAGCCCGGGCCGGGCGCCAAGGCGGCCGCGGCGGTACCGTAGTCGGCGGCCGGGCCGGCGGAGGAACTGACCGCGAGGGAAAGAGAGATCGCGGAGCTGGTGGCGGACGGTGCGACCAACGCCGAGATCGGCGCAGGGCTGTTCATCTCACCGGGGACGGTGAAGAACCACCTCGCCAACGTCCAGCGCAAGATCGGAGCGCGCAACCGGGTGGGCATCGCGGCCTGGGTCTGGGAGCAGGAGACGGGCCGCCGGTAACCGGCCCGACCCGAGGGGACGTGGCCCGGGACGGTGGCCGGCACGCGGCCCCGGCCCGTGGTTCGGGCCGCCGGGCCCCGGGTGGCGGGAGGGCGTAGAAGTGCGCCTGGCGGAAGGCACGGAACGAGGGAGATGAAGCCCGCCCGACGACGGGTTCGCGCGCTTGTGAACGAAGGGTCAAGCGAGCGTTCGGCCCCCCGCCACCCCTGCGAGTGAGCCGCTATAACACGTCAACATGACGCCCGGAAATTTGCTTCGGTCGGCGCATAGTTGATATAGGAACGTGCCCCTGACCAGCCGCTTCACAAGTAAATGCGACTGCTTGTGATCGTTTGACTGCTTTGCGTCGACAAATCTGGGCATGTTCGCATTCGACCCCATTCACAGGGTGTCGTAGATCACAAAGATGGCGATGAACTGCGTGTCGCAGATCACAAGCCGACGGGCATAGGATGCGCTCGTTCCAGGGTTTGTGAACTGCCTCACATGAGGTGGATCTCGGGAACTGGAACGCGGGTTCACCTCTACGTGACCCGCCGGTTCCGATCTGCAGTCAAGGACGACTGGACGGAGGGAGCGGGGGCTATGAATGCCTACGCGCCGATCCTCGTACTCGGTGCCATCGCGGCGGCGTTCGCGGTCGGCTCCGTCGTGATGGCCTCACTCACCGGCCCCAAGCGCTACAACCGGGCCAAGTTGGAGGCGTACGAGTGCGGCATCGAGCCGACCCCGCAGCCCGTGGGCGGCGGTCGGTTCCCGATCAAGTACTACCTGACGGCGATGCTCTTCATCGTCTTCGACATCGAGATCGTCTTCCTCTACCCCTGGGCGGTGACCTTCGACGCCCTGGGGATCTTCGGGCTGGTCGAGATGCTCCTGTTCATCGCCACCGTCTTCGTCGCTTACGCGTACGTGTGGCGGCGCGGTGGCCTGGAGTGGGACTGAGCGCGGAGCGGTCCGAGCGCGGGGTGGCGACCCCACCCGCCCGCCGGCTGCGCGCCCGCTTGTGAACGAGCGGACAAGCCAGAACCGGCCCACGTATCAGAGGACTTGAGGGCATTGAGAGGGATCTGATGGGAATCGAGGAGAAGCTGCCGAGCGGCTTTCTGCTCACGACCGTGGAGACGGCCGCCGGCTGGGTGCGCAAGGCGTCACTCTTCCCGGCCACCTTCGGTCTGGCCTGCTGCGCGATCGAGATGATGACCACCGGGGCGGGCCGCTACGACCTGGCCCGGTTCGGCATGGAGGTCTTCCGGGGCTCCCCCCGACAGGCCGATCTGATGATCGTGGCGGGCCGGGTGAGCCAGAAGATGGCCCCGGTGCTGCGCCAGGTGTACGACCAGATGCCCAACCCCAAGTGGGTCATCTCGATGGGCGTCTGCGCCTCGTCCGGCGGGATGTTCAACAACTACGCGATCGTCCAGGGCGTCGACCACATCGTCCCGGTGGACATCTACCTCCCCGGCTGTCCGCCCCGTCCGGAGATGCTGATGGACGCCATCCTGAAGCTGCACGACAAGATCCAGCACGAGCCGTTGGGCGTGAACAGGCGCCGGGCCGAGGAACTGGGCGAGGCGCTCGCCCTCAAGGCCACCCCGATCAGCGAGATGCGGGGGCAGCTGCGATGAACGACCAGGTACCCGAGACCCGCCGCGAGCAGCCGGTCCGCGAGATCCCGGTCGAGGTGGTCGGCCGCCGCCAGGGCATGTTCGGCGCCAAGGGCAGCGGCGACACCTCGGGCTTCGGCGGTCTGGCCGCCCCGATCGCGCTGCCCGGTCCGAGCGAACGCCCGTACGGCGGCTGGTTCGACGAGGTCGCCGACGAGCTGGAGGGCGCCCTGGAGGAGAAGGGCCTGGACCCGGCCGAGGTGATCGAGCGGACCGTGGTCGACCGGGGCGAGCTCACCTTCCACATCGAGCGCGAACACCTCTCGGCGACCGCCCGCATCCTGCGCGACGACCCGGCGCTGCGCTTCGAACTCTGCCTGGGCGTGAGCGGCGTGCACTACCCGGGGGACAAGGGCCGGGAACTGCACGCGGTCTACCACCTGCGGTCGATCACCCACGGCCGGCTGATCCGGCTGGAGGTCACCGCGCCCGACGCGGACCCGCGCATCCCCTCCGTGGTGAGCGTCTACCCGACCAACGACTGGCACGAGCGCGAGGCCTACGACTTCTTCGGCCTGGTCTTCGAAGGCCACCCCGCGCTCACCCGGATCATGATGCCGGACGACTGGCTGGGCCACCCGCAGCGCAAGGACTACCCGCTCGGCGGCATCCCCGTCGAGTACAAGGGCGCCCAGATCCCGGCTCCCGACCAGCGGAGGTCGTACAGCTGATGAACACCCAGCACTATGGAGAGACCGAGGAAGCGGACGCCCGCGACACCACCGAGGGCCGGGTCTTCACCGTCACCGGCGGTGACTGGGGCGAGGTGGTCGAGGCGGTCGGCCGGGCCGACGACGAGCGCATCATCGTCAACATGGGCCCCCAGCACCCGTCCACCCACGGCGTGCTGCGGCTGATCCTGGAGATCGACGGGGAGACGGTGAAGGAGGCCCGCTGCGGCATCGGCTACCTCCACACCGGCATCGAGAAGAACATGGAGTTCCGCAGCTGGGTCCAGGGCACCACCTTCGTGACCCGCATGGACTACCTGACCCCGCTGTTCAACGAGACCGCCTACTGCCTGGCGGTCGAGAAGCTGCTCGGCATCACCGACGACGTCCCGGACCGCGCCAACGTCATCCGGGTGATGATGATGGAGCTCAACCGGATCGCCTCGCACCTGGTCTGCCTGGCCACCGGCGGCATGGAGATCGGCTCCACCACCCTGATGATCTACGGCTTCCGGGACCGCGAACTGATCCTGGACGTCTTCGAGCTGGTCACCGGCCTGCGCATGAACCACGCGTACGTGCGCCCCGGGGGCCTGGCCCAGGACCTGCCGCCCGGCGCCGTCGACCAGATCCGCGAGGCGGTCAAGGTCTTCCGCTCCCGGATGCACGAGTACGACAAACTGGCCACCGGCAACCCGGTGTTCAAGGCCCGTCTGGTCGACGTCGGCTTCCTGGACCTGCCCGGCTGCCTGGCCCTCGGCGCCACCGGCCCGATCCTGCGCGCCACCGGCCTGCCGCACGACCTGCGCAAGACCGACCCGTACTGCGGCTACCAGGACTACGACTTCGAGGTCGCGATCGCCGACAGCGCCGACTCCTACGGGCGCTTCCTGATCCGGCTGGAGGAGATGAAGCAGTCGCTGCGCATCGTCGAGCAGTGCCTGGACCGGCTGCGGCCGGGCCCGGTCATGGTGGCCGACAAGAAGATCGCCTGGCCCGCCCAACTGGCCGTCGGCCCGGACGGGATGGGCAACTCCCTCGACCACATCCGGAAGATCATGGGCACCTCGATGGAGGCCCTGATCCACCACTTCAAGCTGGTCACCGAGGGTTTCCGGGTCCCGGTCGGCCAGGCGTACGCGGCGGTCGAGTCGCCCAAGGGCGAGCTGGGCGTGCACGTGGTCAGCGACGGCGGGACGCGCCCGTACCGGGTCCACTTCCGGGACCCGTCGTTCACCAATCTGCAGACGATGGCGGCGATGTGCGAGGGCGGCCAGGTGGCCGACGTGATCGTCGCGGTGGCCGGGATCGACCCGGTGATGGGAGGCGTGGACCGGTGACCAACGTCGAACTCGGACTGCCGGCACTGCCGGCCGCACCGTACCCCGAGGAGGTGCACGCCAGGCTGGCCGCCGACGCCGCCGAGCTGATCGCCCGCTACCCGCAGTCCCGGTCGGCGCTGCTGCCGCTGCTGCACCTGGTGCAGGCAGAGGAGGGCTTCGTCAGCCCGACCGGGATCCGCTTCTGCGCCGAGCAGCTGGACCTCACCACCGCGGAGGTCACCGCGGTCGCGACCTTCTACACCATGTACCGGCGCCGTCCGGCCGGGAAGTACCACGTCGGGGTCTGCACCAACACGCTGTGCGCGGTGCTCGGCGGCGACCAGATCTTCGCCGAGCTACAGGAGCACCTGGGCATCCGCAACAACGAGACCACCGAGGACGGCGAGCTCTCGATCGAGCACATCGAGTGCAACGCGGCCTGCGACTACGCACCGGTGGTGATGGTCAACTGGGAGTTCTTCGACAACCAGACCCCGGACAGCGCCCGGCAGCTGGTCGACGACCTGCGCGCGGGCCGCGAGGTCCGGCCCACCCGCGGCGCCCGGCTGTGCGGCTTCAAGGAGACCGCCCGGATCCTGGCGGGTTTCCCCGACGAGCGCCCGGGTGCCAACGACGAGTCCGGCGCCGGCGGCGCACCGTCCCTGGCCGGCCTGCGGCTGGCCCGCGGCGAGGCCCTGCCCGGTGCCCCCGGCACCAAGGTCGTCGCCCCCCGCCCCGAGTCCCCCCGCCCGGAATCCCCCCGTCAGGCGGGTACAGGCCAGGAAGGGAGCGAGGCGTGATGACCTCCGCCGAGCCGGCCGAGAAGCTGCTCACCCCGGTCCTGTCCGACTCCTGGGACGACAGCCGCCCCTGGACGCTGGACACCTACCGCCGGCACCACGGCTACGAGGGCCTCAAGGCGGCCCTCGCCATGCCGCCGGACGACGTGATCGCCCTGGTCAAGGACGCAGGGCTGCGCGGTCGCGGCGGCGCCGGCTTCCCCACGGGCATGAAGTGGCAGTTCATCCCGCAGAACGACGGCAAGCCGCACTACCTGGTGGTCAACGCGGACGAGTCCGAGCCGGGCACCTGCAAGGACATCCCGCTGCTGTTCGCCAACCCGCACGCGCTGATCGAGGGCATGATCATCGCCTCCTACGCGATCCGCTGCGACCACGCCTTCATCTACCTGCGCGGCGAGGTCGTCCCGGTGCTGCGCCGGCTGCACGCGGCCGTCGCCGAGGCGTACGCGGCGGGGCTGCTGGGCCGGAACATCCTCGGCTCGGGCGTCGACCTCGACATCACCGTGCACGCCGGTGCCGGCGCCTACATCTGCGGTGAGGAGACGGCGCTGCTGGACTCGCTGGAAGGCCGCCGCGGCCAGCCCAGGCTGCGGCCGCCGTTCCCGGCGATCGCCGGCCTGTACGCCTGCCCGACGGTGGTCAACAACGTCGAGTCGATCGCCTCGGTGCCGCCGATCCTGTCCCGCGGCAAGGAGTGGTTCAAGGCCCTGGGCACCGAGAAGTCCCCGGGCTTCACGCTCTACTCGCTCTCCGGCCACGTCACCAACCCCGGCCAGTACGAGGCCCCGCTCGGCGTCACGCTGCGCCAGCTGCTGGACCTCAGCGGGGGCGTCCGCGCCGGGCACCGGCTGAAGTTCTGGACCCCGGGCGGCTCCTCCACCCCGATGTTCACCGACGAGCACCTCGACGTCCCGCTGGACTACGAGGGCGTCGGGGCGGCCGGCTCGATGCTCGGCACCAAGGCGCTCCAGGTCTTCGACGAGACCACCTGCGTGGTGCGGGCCGTCACCCGCTGGACGGAGTTCTACGCCCACGAGTCCTGCGGCAAGTGCACGCCCTGCCGCGAGGGCACCTACTGGCTGGTCCAGCTGCTGAAGCGGATCGAGGCGGGCGAGGGCGTCGACGGGGACCTGGAGAAGCTCCTCGACATCGCCGACAACATCAACGGCAAGTCCTTCTGCGCGCTGGGCGACGGCGCGGCCAGCCCGATCGTCTCCTCGCTCCAGCACTTCCGGGCCGAGTACGAGCAGCACCTGGCCGAGCGCCGCTGCCCGTTCGACCCGGCCGCCTCCACCGTCTGGGCCGACGGCCCCCGCCCCGGCCACCAGTCCGCCACCGAAAGGGAGGTGCACGCGTGACGATCACAGAGCCAACCGCCTCCGAGACCGCGGTCGAACTGGTCACGCTCACCATCGACGGCGTCGAAGTGCGGGTCCCCAAGGGAACGTTGGTGATCCGGGCCGCCGAGACCATCGGCACCCAGATCCCGCGTTTCTGCGACCACCCGCTGCTCGACCCGGCCGGCGCCTGCCGCCAGTGCATCGTCGAGATCGAGGGCCAGCGCAAGCCGGTCGCCTCCTGCACCATCCCGGTGGCCGAGGGCATGGTGGTGCGCACCCAGCTCAGCTCGCCGGTGGCCGAGAAGGCCCAGCGCGGCGTGATGGAGCTGCTGCTGATCAACCACCCGCTGGACTGCCCGGTCTGCGACAAGGGCGGCGAGTGCCCGCTGCAGAACCAGGCGATGACCAGCGGCGCCGCCGACTCCCGCTTCGAGGGCATGAAGCGCACCTACGAGAAGCCGGTGCCGATCAGCAGCCAGGTGCTGCTGGACCGCGAGCGCTGCGTGCTGTGTGCGCGCTGCACCCGCTTCTCGCAGCAGATCGCCGGGGACCCGTTCATCGACCTGGTGGAGCGCGGGGCGCTGCAGCAGGTCGGCACCGGCGAGGGGGACGACTTCGAGTCGTACTTCTCCGGGAACACCATCCAGATCTGCCCGGTGGGCGCGCTGACCTCGGCGGCGTACCGGTTCCGCTCGCGTCCCTTCGACCTGGTCTCCTCGCCGAGCGTGTGCGAGCACTGCGCCTCGGGCTGCGCGCAGCGGACCGACCACCGGCGCGGCAAGGTGCTGCGCCGGCTGGCCGGCGAGGACCCGGCGGTGAACGAGGAGTGGAACTGCGACAAGGGCCGCTTCGCCTTCCGCTACGCCCAGCAGCGCGACCGGCTGACCACCCCGCTGGTGCGGGTGGACGGCGAGCTGGTGCCGGTCTCCTGGCCGGAGGCGCTGGCCCGGGCGGCCGAGGGGCTGCGCGGGGTCCGCGCCGGCGTGCTGGCGGGCGGCCGGGTGACGGTCGAGGACGCCTACGCGTACGGGAAGTTCGCGCGGGTGGTGCTGGGCACCAACGACGTCGACTTCCGGGCCCGTCCGCACAGCGACGAGGAGGCGGACTTCCTCGCCGCGGCGGTGGCCGGCCGGGGCGTCGACGTGGACGGCACCGGGGTGGCCTACGAGGACCTCGACCGGGCGCCGGTGGTGCTGCTGGCGGGCTTCGAGCCGGAGGAGGAGTCGCCGATCGTCTTCCTGCGGCTGCGCAAGGCGACCCGGGCGACGGGCCTGAAGGTGTTCTCGGTGGCCGCGTTCGGCTCGCGGGGCCTGGCGAAGCTGCGCGGCGCGCTGCTGCCGGCCGCCCCCGGCACCGAGCCGGAGTGGTTCGCGGCGCTGGCGGCGGACGAGCCGCTGAACGACGACGCGGGCCGGGCGGCCGAACTGCTGCGCGCGCCGGGTGCGGTGATCCTGGCGGGCGAGCGGCTGGCAGCTGTCCCGGGCGGCCGACCAGCAACTCCATCTACCAGCAGATCGGCTACCGGCCGGTGGAGGACTCCCTGATCGTGGACTTCCACCGGCGGTAGCGGC
>NZ_JBEZUT010000034.1:0-40246 GCF_040636595.1 Kitasatospora sp. NPDC036755 | reverse complement strand
GCTCCGGCCGGCCCGACGCGCGGGCCGGTCAGCCCAAGGCGCGGGCCGCGGCCAGCAGGCGTTCGCGGACCAGGGCCACGTGCGGGTTGGCCGACCCGGCCGGGCGCCGCACCAGGTAGGCGGTGTTGATCGGCGGATCGGCGGGCTCGTGCAGCAACCGCAGGGCTCCGGAGGCGAGTTCGCCCCGGCACAGGTAGCCGGGCAGCACGCTCCAGCCCGCGCCCGCGGTCACCGCCGCGAGGACCGCCCGCAGGTCCGGCACGGTGACCGCCGCCCGGGCGTGCAGCCGCCGGTCGAAGACGTGGCGCCAGTAGCGGCGGGCGATCGGCAGGTCCTCGGCATAGCTGAGCAGCGGGACCTCGGTCAGCGCGGCGGGCAGCTCGCGCCCGGCCAGCCGGTCGGCCCAGACCGGGGCGGCGACCAGCACGAACTCCTCGTCGGCCAGTGGTTCGGCGAGCAGCGTCCGGCCGGGCGGCCGCCGGGTGGCGACCACCAGGTCGTGCCGGCCCGCCCGCAGTTCCGCCAGCAGCGGGTCGGTCAGTCCACTGGTCACCCGCAGCCGGACGCCCTCCGCGACCAGCGGGGCCAGCTCCGCGAGCAGGACGGTGCCGAGGAACTCGGCCGGCCCGGCCAGGTGCACCGGCTCCGGCGCTCCGCCGCCGCGCCCGTCGGCCAGGTCCGCGAGCTGGTCCAGCGGCACGGCCAGGCGGCCCGCGAGGTCGTCGGCGTACGGCAGCGGGCTGACCCCGCGCGCCCGGCGTTCGAACAGCTCCCGGCCGAGCCGCTGCTCCAGCGCCCGGATCTGCGCGGTCACCGTGGACTGGGACAGGCCCAGCAGGTGCGCGGCCGCGGTGAAGGAGCCGGCCCGGTGCACGGCGAGGAAGGTCCGCAACTGGTTGAGGTCCAGCGGGCCGGAGCCGGTGACCGGCCGATCGCTCATGCCCGTCAGCGTACGGGACCCCGGCGGCCGGGCGGCGGGCTCGACGATCCGGGTGAGGCATCGGAATCCCGATGCCTCGCATCGCGTGGCCCATTGGTTCCCGCGGGTCCGGCGCGTCTAGCGTCGGCGGTGTGAGCGCCGCGGCGGACCGTCGCGGCGAGGACCGCGGCACCCCTGGAGGCACACCCCATGGCCGACATCCTGTTCGTCCTGACCGGTGCGAAGTTCTGGACCCTGAACGACGGCACCGCGCACCCGACCGGCTTCTGGGCGGAGGAGGCGGTCGTCCCGTACCGGGCCTTCACCGAGGCCGGCCACCGGGTCACCGCCGCCACCCCGGCCGGCGTCGTCCCGGTCGCCGACGGGGCCAGCCTGACCGACCCGGCGATGGCCGAGGAGCTGGCGAAGATCGCCGAGTTCCGGCAGCCGCTGGTGCTGGCCGAGGTCGACCAGGCCGACTACGACGCCGTGTTCTACCCCGGCGGCCACGGCCCGATGGAGGACCTGGCGGTCGACCCCGACTCCGGGCGGCTGCTCACCCGGGCGCTCGCCTCCGGTCGCCCGCTCGGCGTGGTCTGCCACGGCCCGGCCGCGCTGCTCGCCGCGCGGGCCGAGAGCAGCGGCTCGCCCTTCGCCGGGTACCGGGCGACCGGCTTCACCAACGCCGAGGAGGCCCAGGCCGGCCTGGCCGACCGGGCGCCGTGGCTGCTCCAGGACCGGCTGGTCGAGATCGGCGTGGACTTCGAGGAGGGCGAGCCCTGGGCGCCGCACGTGGTGGTCGACCGCAACCTGGTGACCGGCCAGAACCCGGCCTCCTCGGGGCTGGTGGCCGCCGGGCTGCTGAAGCTGCTGGACGGGTCGGCGGCGTAGCGGCCGGACGGGGGCCGGCCGGGGGCGGGTGCTTCCGGCCGGTGCCCGCCGTCAGCGCAGGTCGTAGGCGGTCAGCGGATGCCCGGCCCAGATCCGCCGGGCGTTCTGCTCCGGGTAGCGGACGGTCTGCGAGCGGGCGTCCAGGACCCGGGTGAGCAGGCCGTCCGGATCGAAGGCGGGCCAGCCCGGGTCACCCGTCGTGGCGAACCGGACCCAGGCCCGCCGCAGCTCCTCGGAGACCCGGACCGCCTCCGGCGGGGGCGTGTCGCCGAGGGACTGCCGCGCCAGCGGGGCGTCCAGGGTGCCGAACGCGAGCGGCACGTCCAGGCCGTGGCAGGCGCCGAGGACGCCGCCGAGCGCGGGTGCGGGCAGGGCGAGCTCGAAGAGGTGCGAGGTGCCGCCGGCGGCCGTGTTGGCCTCGGCCAGCCGCAGGGACGGCACCCGGAACAGGGCGTCCGACTGGACGGCCTCCAGGAGTTCGGAGGGGGTCGCCCCCGGGAAGGCGGACCGGTAGGCCTCCGGGCCGCCCGGGTGCGGGGCGAAGAACTCCAGGGTGCGCCGCGCCTCCTCCTCGGTGAAGGCGCCGTGCCGGCCGCTGAGGACGGCGAACAGCCGGAACTCGTCCCGGGTGTGGCCGACCAGCAGGTCGACGCCCTCGGTGAGGGCCGACCAGGGCGAGCCCGGCAGGACCTCGCCGTCGACCACCGGGACGGTGGCGATGCCGCCCTGCGCCAGCCGGCCCCAGCGGGCCGCCCGGGCGGGCAGGGCGGCGCCCAGTTCGGTGACCGCCGAGGCCAGCCGCCAGGGGTGCACCTCGGCCAGCGCGGCGGCGGTGGGGGCCGTACCGAGCAGCTTCGCGAGCTCGGCGGTGACCTCGGCGGCCAGGGCCGGGGTGCAGTGGTTGCCCGGCACGCTGTGGGCGACGGCCCGTCGGAACAGGCCGCGGGCCCGGTCCATCGTCAGCAGGGCGGCGACCGAGCCCGCGCCGGCGGACTGCCCGGCGACCGTCACCAGGTCCGGGTCCCCGCCGAACCGGGCGATGTTGCGGGCCACCCACCGCAGGGCGGCGACCTGGTCGAGGAAGGCCCGGTTGGCCGGGGCGCCCTCCAGCAGGGCGAAGCCCTCGGCGCCCACGCGGTAGTTGACGCTCACCACGACCAGCCCGGCGGAGGCCAGGACGGTCGGGTCGTAGAGCGGGTCGCCGGCGGTCCCGGAGATGAACCCGCCGCCGTGGATCCAGACCAGGACCGGCAGCCCGCCCGCGCCCGGGTCGGGGGTGCAGACGTTGAGCGTCAGCCAGTCGGTGGCCTCGGACGCCCCGGCGGACTCGGCCGGCAGCGGACCGGACTGGGGGACGACGGGGCCGAAGGCGGTGGCCTCGCGGACGCCGTCCCAGGGCTCGGGCTCGGCGGGGGCGGCGAAGCGGAGGGCCCCGACGGGCGGCCGGGCGTAGCGGATGCCGCGGAAGACGGCGAGTTCCCGGTCGTCCTGAGGCTCCGGGTGGCGTTCCGGTGCGCGCCGCGGCTCCCAGCGGCCGCGGACGAGTCCTTCGGTGGTGCGGACGACGGGCTGCTCCGACATGTGGACGCTCCTCCCTCGGAATGCCCACCACGTTATAGGTCGGCTGTATTATGTCAAGCGTATGGAAAAGAGTCCGCCGGGTGCGGAGCGAGTCGGAGGAGCTGGCGCGGATGCCGAAGCAGGTCGACCACCGGGAACGCCGCGAGACGATCGCCAGGGCGCTGTGGCGGGTCGTGGCGCAGCGCGGCGCCACGCACCTGACGATGCGCGAGGTCGCGCAGGAGGCCGGCATCTCGCTCGGGCAGCTCCAGCACTACTTCGGCTCCCGGGCGCAGATGCTCTCCTTCGCGATGGACTTCTCCGCCGAGCAGAGCGCGCTGCGGGTCGGCCGGGAGCTGGCGGCCCTCGGCGAGCGGCCGCACCCGCGGGACGTGCTGCGGGTGATGCTGCTCGAACTGCTGCCCCTGCACGCCGACGCGCGGGCCACCAGCCGGATGAGTGCCGCCTACGTGCTGGAGGCGCTGCACGACGAGGAGGTCCACGCACGGGCGCGCGGCGGCCTGATCGAGGGGCGGGCGACGGTCGAGCGGCTGCTCCGGCAGGCGGCCGCCGACGGACACCTGCCGGCCGACCGCGACCCTGCGGTGGAGACGGACCTGCTGCTCGCGCTCACCGGGTTCAGCACGCTGCTCGAACTGGGCGTGGTCGGACCGGCCGCCGTGCTCGCCGCCGTCGACCTGCACCTGGAGCGGCTGTTCGCGGCGCCGGGCGGCGCGGAGGGGACGGCGCCGGCGGGTGAGGCGACGGCGGGACCGGCAGCGGTCGGCGAGGCGTCGGAGGAGGCGGGGCACTGAAGGCGGGAGGCGGGAGGCGGGCCGGGGCGTGGCAGGCTACCCGGGTAGCACCGCCGCCCGCGACCAGGAGCACCGCCATGGACCGACCCGCCGCCCTCCGCCTCGACGCCACCGCCTCCGGACACCCGGCGGGCATCCTGGACGCCGCCGAGCAGGCCGAACGCCGGGGCATGGACCGGCTGGTGGTCGCCGAGACCGCGTACGACCCGTTCCTCCAGCTCGCCCGCGCGGCCGACCGGACGGAGTCGATCGAGCTGGCCACCGGCATCGCGGTGGCCTTCGCCAGGACCCCGATGACCCTCGCCTACCAGGCCTGGGGGCTGCACGCGGCCTCCGGCGGACGGGCCGTCATCGGGCTGGGATCGCAGGTCAAGCCGCACATCGAGAAGCGCTTCGGAATGCCCTGGGACCGCCCGGCCGCCCGGATGCGCGAGTACGTGCACGCGGTGCGGGCGATCTGGCACAGCTGGCAGACCGGCGAACGGCTGCGCTTCCGCGGCGAGTTCTACACCCACACCGTGATGACGCCGGTGTTCTCGCCGGACCCGGTCCCGTCCGGGGTGCCGCGGGTCCTGCTGGCGGGCGTCGGACCGCTGATGACCAGGACCGCGGGGGCGGTTGCCGACGGCTTCCTGAGCCATCCGTTCTCCTCCACCGCCTACCTGGCCGAGCAGGTGCTGCCCGGACTGACCGAGGAGCGCGGCCGGGCCGAGGCGGAGGGCGCCGCGTGGACGGCGCGGCCGTTCGAGATCGTCGGCAACGTGCTCACGGCCACCGGCCGTACCGAGGAGGAACTGGCCGCCAACCGGGCCGCCACCCGCGAGCGGCTCGCCTTCTACGCCTCCACGCCGGCCTACCGCCCGGTGCTGGCGCAGCACGGCTGGGAGGGGCTCCAGGAGGAGCTGCATACCCACTCGGTGCGCGGGCGGTGGGCGGAGATGGCCGCGCTGATCGACGACGAGGTGTTCGACGCCTTCGCGGTCTGCGGGTCGGTCGAGGAGGTCGCCGGGGAGATCCACCGCCGGTACGCGGGCCTGGTCACCCGGCTGTCCGTCAGCCTGCCCGAGGACGCCGACCCGGAGCTGGGCCTGGACGTGCTGGCGGCGGTGCGGGCACTGGGCCGACCGGAAGCGGACGCCGACTGATCGGGACGGACGGCCGACCGGGCAACGGGCGACGAAGTCCGGGCAGATTCGGGCAACGCGTTTCCGGTGGTGAGGGCGGGCGGCAGGATCGCGGTGGCAGGCAGGGGCGTCCGGTGCGGACCGGCGCCCCGGGCCCGCCACCCTGCGGGGCCTGTCCTGCCGTGCGGTCCGTCGCGCCGTACGGCCTGTCATGCCTCGGCCACCCGTCTCCGATCGTGGGGGTGCCCGCGTGTCCGTGTCCGACGACCGCCCGGTCGACCATGACCTGGCCGAGCGCTGGGACCCCGTCGCCAACACCTACGTCGACGCCCTGGCCGACCTGGACGAGTTCCTGCGCGTCTGCGCCGAACTCACCGGCTTCGACGTCCCCGAGCTGCGCTCCACCGGCATGGCGGACGAGCACCACCGCACCACCCTGGCCCACCGGGTGCGCGACGAGCACGCCCTGGTCCACCTCTGGTACGTCGGCGCCTGGCCCGGCGAGGCGCCCTCCTCCGCCCGCGCCCACGACCAGGGACTGGTCTGGCGGACCTTCCACGCCGCCCCGCCCGGCTCCGCCGCCCCCGGGCACGGCAGCTGGGCCGCGACACCCCGAGGGGCGGAGGAACCGGGCCGGGCCGACCGGCGGAGCGAGCCCGGGGTGCCCCGTCGCAGCGCGGCGCCCGGAGGCGAGGGCCGGTGAGCGCCCACTGGGACGCCGTCGTGGTCGGCGCGGGCTTCGCCGGGACCCTGGTCGCCCACCGCCTGGGCGCGCAGGGCTGGCGGGTCCTCGTCCTGGAGGCCGGACGGGCCGCACCCACCGGCGCCGAGGCCTCCACCGCCCACCGCGCGGCCGGCGGCGGACCGCCCACCTCGCCCTACCCCCACAACCCCGAGGCGCCCTCACCCGACGTCACCGACCTGACCGGGAACCCGGACGGCGGGTTCACCGCCACCGGGCACCTGCGCCAGTACGGGCCGCTGCCCTACGCCAGCGGCTACCTGCGAGCCAACGGCGGCACCGGACTGCTCTGGACCGGGCTCACCCCGCGGATGCACCCCGAGGACTTCCGCACCGGCGACCTCGGCCACGGCCGCAACTGGCCGATCGGCTACCACGACCTGGAACCCCACTACCGCGAGGCCGAACGGGAACTCGGCGTCGCCGCCGACGCCGAGGAACAGCGCCGTGCCGTCGGACTGCCCATCCCGGAGGGCTACGACTTCCCGATGCGGGCCGTCCCCGCCAGCTACCTCGACCGGCAGCTGGCCCGAGCCCTCGACGGACGGACCGCCCGCGACCCGGCCCTCCCCGCTCCGGCCCGGCTCGCCGTCACGACCACCCCGCACGCCCGCAACGGCGTACCGACCACGCCCGGGTCCGCCGACGGACCGCTCTGCGCGGGCAGCTCCGGCTGCGTCCCGGCCTGCCCGAGCGGGGCCAAGTACACCCCGCTGCGCACCCAGGCCCGCTGGGCCGCCGGGGTCGAACTGCGCACCGAGGCCGTCGTCAGCCGGGTGTCTGCCGACCCGGAGACCGGGCGCGCCAGGGAAGTCGAGTACCACGCGGGCGGTACGACCCACCGGGTGACAGCGGACCTGGTCGTCCTCGCCGCCCACGCGATCGAGAACGCCCGGCTGCTGCTCCTCTCCGGCCTGGCCAACCGCAGCGACCAGGTCGGCAGGAACCTGATGGACCACCCGGCCCTGCTCACCTGGGGACTGATGCCCCGCCCGGTCGGCCCCTACCGCGGGCCCGGGTCCACCAGTGGGCTGGAGGCGTTCCGCTTCGGCCCCGGGCGCGAGCACCGGGCGCCGTTCCGGATCGAGATCGGCAACTGGGGCTGGTCCTGGGCGGGTGGCGCGCCGGAGGCCGAGGCGGCGGCGCTGCTCGCGGCGGGCTTACGGGGAAAGGAGCTCCGCGAGCTGCTCGGTGACCGGCTGGGCCGTCAGTTCTCGCTCCAGTTCGAACTGGAGCAGCCCGCCGACCCGGCCAACCGGGTCACCCTCGACCGGGACCGGCGCGACCCGCTCGGCCTGCCCGGCCCGGCCGTCCAGTACGACCTCTCGGAGTACATCCGCGAGGGGATGGCCTCCGCCCGGGCCGTCTCCGACCAGCTGTTCGCGCTGCTCGGCGCGGAGGACCACACCGCCTACCCGGCGGCCGGATGGCCGGGCCGGATCGAACACCGGGGAACCGTCCACGGCTACCGGGGCGCGGGCCACGCCGGCGGCACCCACGTCATGGGCGACTCGCCCGCGAACTCGGTGGTCGACCACTGGCAGCGGTGCTGGGACCACCCCAACCTGTACGCCGTCGGCTGCGGCTCGATGCCCTCCCTCGGGACCTCCAACCCCTCCCTCACCATGGCCGCCCTCGCGCTGCGCAGCGCCGAGCGGATGCACCGCGACCTGCTGGAGCTGCACCGCCCGGCGGTGCCCCGCCGCCCCGGCCCGCCCTCGCCCGCCGCCGCCCCCTCGTCCGCCCCCTCGTCCGCGTCCTCGCCCGCACCGTCTCCCTCGCCCACGTCCTCGGAGTCCCCATGACCGGCCTGCCGCTCCCGCCCGTACCGGAGCCGTACCACCTGCCCTTCCACTACGGTGCGCTGCACAACATCGGAGTCGACTACCTGGTCGACCGTGCGCGGGCGCGCGAACTGCTCGCCAAGCGCCACCCCGGCCTGAACGCCGCGGCCTTCGACGGCGGCGCCTGCGTCTCGCTCAACTACCAGCTCTACTTCGCCCAGTATCCGAACGGCGGTGGCATCACCCAGGAGCTGGAGATCAATCTGATCGCCCATCCGATCTTCGCCGAGGAGCGGATCCCGGCGGTCAGCTACGGCCAGTACGCCCGGGGTTACGACCAGACCAAGCTGCTCGGCATCGCCCGGCTGCACGTGCTCTGCGACAACCCGCTCGCCATCGACGCCGGCCGCCTGCTCTACGCCGAGCCCAAGCACCCGGGCTGGTTCGAGACCACCCTGCCCTCGCTCAACGCGCCCGAGGTCCGCGAACGCTGGTCGGTCTCCTGCCGCCGGGCCACCCTCGGGCCGGACGGGCTGAGCCGCCACGACGAGGAACTCCTCGCCCTGGACGTGGATCTGGCCGGCCTCACCCCTGAGGCCGTCAACAACACCCCGATCACCGGCTACGGCACCGACGACGAGGGCAAGCTGCTGGCCGGACCGCTCAACGTCTACCAGCCCTACCGCTACTACGCCCTGGACGACCGCACCGCCGACCGCGTCCGGCTCGACCTCGGCAACCCCGCCGAGGAGTCCGCCCGCGACCTGGCCCACCTGATTGCCGACGCCCCGGCCGTCGGGGTCTGGACGTACCAGTCCCCGCCGGTCGCCGCCCACAACCGGGCCTACTACATCCGATGACGGCCCCGGCTGCTCCCGTCTTCGCCCCGGGCGGCACCGCCGTGCGGCGGGACGTCGCGCGGGGCAGGGTCTGGTCGGCCACGCCCTGCGCCGTGCTCGCGGACGACGGCGCCACCCTGACCCTCACCGTCCGCCCGGGCACGGAGACCCTGGCCCCGGCCCGCTGGACCGCCGCCACGCGCGCCGACGACGACGCCGGACGCCTCGGCTGCATCGAGGACCTCGCCACCGGCCGGTGGGAACTCGACCACTGGACCTGGCGCGACACGGTGGTGCTCAGCCGCTTCACCGCCGGAGCGCCGTTCAGCGTGCACCGCTTCCTGACGCCCGACGGCCGCCCGCTGCGCTGGTACGTCAACTTCGAGCGCCCGTACCGTCGGACGGCCATCGGCATCGACACCCTCGACCTCTTCCTGGACCTCGTGATCACCCCCGATCTGTCGGCGTACCAATGGAAGGACGAGGACGAGTACGCCCACGCGCGGCGGCTCGGTGTCGTCGACGAGGCCACCCACCGGTGGATGGACCGGGCCCGGAGCCTCGCCCTCGCCCAACTCCTCGACCGCCTCGGCCCGTTCGCCCCGGATCCGGCCGCCTGGACGGTGCCGCCGGCCGGCCCGTTGCCCACTCTCCCGACCGCCACCCTCAGCACCCCCGCCGAAGGCGGCTGAGTGAGGGCCCCCGCCCGCCAGGGCCGCGCCCCGACATGGACGGTACCGGGGCCATGGCCGGCCAGGCCGGCGAGGCGCTCGGGCACCCGCTCGGGCACCTGCACGACGGCGGGGAGCGATCGGCGGCCGGCCGAACGGGCTTCGGCCCCTGCGCCATGCCCGGCCGGCCCGCCGACCGGGCATGGCGCAGGGGATCAGCCGGCCGACGGCGGAGCGGCCGGACCGGTGATCGCGGGCGGTGCCGGGTCCGCGGTGGCGCGGGCGGTGGGCGCCCGCGACCAGCGGCCGGCGAGGACGGTGCCGACGATCAGCTGGAGCTGGTGGTAGAGCATCAGCGGCAGCACCATCAGCCCGGCTTGCGTCCCGAACAGGACGGTGGCCATCGGCAGACCGCTGGCCAGGCTCTTCTGCGAACCGCACAGCACCGCCGCGATGGTGCCCGGCCGGTCGAGCCCCGCCAGCCGCGCGCCGAGCCCGGTGGCCGCCAGGGCGGCGGCGAGCAGGGCGAGCAGCACCGCGAGCAGTCCGAGCAGGGCGAGCGGGGTCGCCAGGCCCCAGATGCCCTGGGACACCGCCGCACTGAACGCGGTGTAGACGACCAGCAGGATCGACCCGCGGTCCACCGGGGCGAGGACCCGTTTGTGCCGGGACAGCGGACCCCCGAGCCACGGCCGCAGCAACTGCCCGAGCAGGAACGGCGCGAGCAGCTGCACCCCGATCCGCAGCAGCCCGTCGGCGGACAGCTCGGTGTGCGAACCCAGCAGCCAGGCCGCCAGCAGCGGCGTCAGCACCAGGCCCGCCAGGCTGGAGTAGGTGCCCGCGCAGATCGCCGCCGGGACGTCGCCCCCGGCGGCGCCGGCGAGCGCCACCGAGGACTGCACCGTCGAGGGCACCAGACAGAGGAACAGCACCCCGGTCTGCAACGGCCCGGTCAGCGGGACCGGAGTGAGCAGTGCGGTGGCCACGCCGAGCAGCGGGAAGAGGACGAAGGTGGCTGCCAGCACCAGCCCGTGCAGCCGCAGGTGGCGCAGCCCGGCCAGCGTCTCGCGGGTGGACAGCCGGGCGCCGTAGAGGAAGAACAGCAGCGCCACCGCGAGGTCGCAGGCCGCCCCGGCGACGCGCGCCGAGGCACCTGAGGCCGGGAACAGCGCGGCCAGCCCGACCGTCCCGGCCAGCGCCGCCATGTACGGGTCCAGCCAGCGGGGCAGCCGTCTGCGGGCGTGCGAGCCGGAACCGCGCCACGTCCGCGCCCGGCCCCCGCGTGCGCCTCCCCCGAGCGCCCGGAGCCCTGGTGGCTGCTCCGGGCGCGCCAGGCGGTCCGTCACGGGCCGCCTCCCGTCGCCGGGCGAAGGGAGGGCCCGGAGGAGGAACCCGGCCCGAGCAGCCCACCGACCAGCGAGCCGGCGCCGTCGTGATCGCTACCCGCCGAGCCGCTGCCGTTCTGGAGGTTCGCCGTGCGGTCGACCTCCAGCCAGGAGTCGGCGTGGGAGTTGTCCACGACGGTGATCAGGGAGCCCCCGGCCGCCGCGGGCGTCGCGGCCCCGGCGATCAGAGCGCACGCGCCGGCGAGCCCCAGCGCGGTGGCCCGCAGAACGGTGGCCGCCGGGGGAGGGGCGGGGCCGTTCAGCCCGGGGTTCACGCCGTCACCGCCATCAGCCCGCTGGAACGCGCGATGTTCCGCTCCAGCAGCTCGGTGGACTCCCGCACCCCGACCTGTTCACGCCCCACGGCCGGGGCCGGCAGCCGTCCGTCGGCGTTCTTCAGCCCGATCAGCGCCTCGTCCACCGCCCGGTGCGCGGCGAACAGGCAGGGCGTGCTGTAGATGGCCACGTCCACCCCCAGCTCCGACAGCTCCGAGAGCGACAACCGGGGCGACTTGCCCCCCGCGATCTGGTTGAACAGCAGCGGCTTGTCGTCACCGACCACCCGGCGGATCCGGCGGATCCAGTCCTCGCTGCGCACACCGTCGACCAGCACCACGTCGGCGTCCGTGGCGGCGAGCGCCCGGGCCCGGCGCAGGATGTCGTCCTCCTCGGTGGCGTCGGTGCGGGCGACCACCACCAAGTCCGTCCGGTTGGCGAGGACGAGCTCCAGCTTCTCCAGGTACTCCTCCAGCGGCAGCACCAGCTTGCCCTCGGCGTGCCCGCAGCGGCGCGGCCGCTTCTGGTCCTCGAGGATCACCCCGGACGCACCGATCCGTTCGAGCCGGCGCACGACGTGGCAGGCCACCTCCGGATCGACGTAGCCGTCGTCGATGTCGACGAGCAGGTGGTGCCGGGGGAAGGCCCCGCGCAGTCGTTCGACGAAGTTCACCATGTCGGGCCAGGCGATGAAGCCGATGTCGGGCAGCCCGTAGTAGGAGGCGGCGAAGCCGAAGCCGGAGACGAACATGCCGTCGTAGTGCTCGGCCGCGATGGACGCCGAGTACATGTCGTAGACGCCGATCAGCGGCGTCGTTCCCGGGCTCGCGATCTCCGCGCGCAGCCGCCGCCCGGGGTTGTTCAATGCCGTGTTTCCGTGGAACAAGGTCTTCTCCTCGCTGGGGATGACTTTGCCTGAACTTGGTGTTCACCAGACCGAACTGAGGTGTCATCACTATGCGCCCTTTAACGTTCTGTGGGCAAATCTTTAAGCGAGATTCCCTCGTTAGAGTGAAGTGGCGAAGACAATAGGAAATGCGGAAAAGCGGGTGATCCGATAAATAAGGACGCTGCGGGACATGCCGCCCGGGGCCGGCGCGAACGGGCGTGAACGGGCGAACACGACGCCGGGGCCCGTCCGGTGAGGGACGGGCCCCGGCGAAGGTCCGGGAGCGGGCGGGGGCGCCGGTGGCGGCGTCAGACGTTGGGGACCGGCGGGGCGGCGCGGCGTTCGCGCAGCGTCCGCAGCATCCGGCGGGTGGCCTTGGTGGCGACCGGGGGCAGCAGCTCCAGGGCCAGCCGGCGCGAGGTGGAGCGGACCGGGGCCTTCACCTGGTAGTTGAGGCGCATCACCCGGGCGCCGGCGATGGTGTCCTCGTCGACGGTGTACCCCTCGGCCGACCAGTCGCGCTCCCGCAGGACCGCCTGGGCCGCCGCCGCGTCGCCCCAGGTGCCGTAGAACTTCATCGGGGTGAGCAGGACGGGCCGCAGCCCTTTGGTGAAGACCGCCTCCCAGACCGCGGCGGAGACGCCCGGAGTGTGTTCCGAGCGGTAGTCGTCCAGGGCGACCAGGCCGTCCTCGGCGAGCGCGGTGCGGGCCACGGCGATGTCCCCGGCGACGTGTTCGTAGAGGTGGGAGGCGTCGACGTGGACGAAGCGGCAGCTCCCCGGGCGGATGCGGCCGTCGGCCAGCACCGAGGTGGGGGCCTGCACTATCTCGGGCAGCTCGCCGTGGAAGGCGAGGTAGTTGGCCTCGAAGGCGCTGCGGGTGAGGGTCCTGCGGTAGGACATGTTCATCTCGGCGGCGTTGTCGGCGTCGCCCGCCTCGGAGTCGAACAGGTCGCAGACCGTCAGTCGCTCGCCCTCCCGCAGGTGGTCGCCGAGCAGGACGGCGCTGCGCCCGAGGTAGCTGCCGAGCTCCAGGATGTCGCCGGTGACGCCGGCCGCGGTCTGGGCGGACAGCAGTTGGCTGAAGGCGGCCCGGTCGAGACTGAAGAACCAGCCGGGAATGTCGTCCCGCTTCAGCGGCGCGGTTGGGGCTGCGGTCTCGGAAGTGGGCACGGCGGCCTCCAGGGGGACGGCGGGGCGCGGTGGCGGATCACGTCGGAGGGGGACTGCCGAGGACGTGAGGCGGATCATCATAGCGACGTCGGTCCCGTGGGGAACCAGGTGCGGAACGGCATGAATCCGCTTCTTCGCTCTGCCGTTCGGCAGGGGTGTGCGCCTTCGTTTCCGCTCTCGATCCGCCTGGTCGGTCTAGCGTTCCGAGGGCGGCGGTTCCGCCTCCGCGCCGGGGGTTCCCGAGGAGCCCGCGCCGCCCGGGCGTTCGAGCTCCGCGATGGTTCCGGTCAGCCAGGCCCGCTCGGCCGCCGTCGAGGCCCGGGCGACGAGCAGCATCCCACGCCGGAACGGGTTCGGTTCGCTCTCGGTGGTCACCGGCCGCCCCGCTCCGTCGTAGAAGAAGCTGCTCGGCGCGTCCAGGAAGTCCAGCCGGCGGCGGAGGACGGCGGCCTGCCGTGACGGGTCGGCGAGGTGGTGCAGGAAGGTGGTGACGGTGAAGAAGCGGATCTGGTCGGTGATCTCGGCCTGTTCCGGGTCGGCCAGCCGGCGCAGCAGTTCGGCCCGGCCCTCGGCCGTCAGCTCCAGCGTCTGCCGCGGTGCGGCGCCGCTGCCGGGTTCCGTGCGGCGGTGGAGCAGCCCGGCCTTCTCCAGTCGGGCGATGGCGGGGTAGAGCGCGCCGTCGCTGACCGGTCGGACGTGGCCGGTCAGCCCGGTGATCCGGGCCTTGAGCTCGTAGCCGTGCAGCGGCTGGTCGTACAGGAAGCCGAGGATCGCGAGCGTCAACACGGCTGGAGCCCTTCGGTCGGAGTGCGCCCTGTGGAGCGGCCATGTTACCTCTTATCGATGTGCCTCGAAACGATGTATCTCTATTCGCGGTAACTCGAATCGAGGCGAGAAGAGGAGACATGCGCGGACAGGTGCGTGGACGGTCGGGCCGGCTCGTGTCACTGGCGGTGCCCGTCTACGCGGAACTGCTCTCCGGGGTGATCGCCTCGGTGATCGGCGCCCTCTGGGTGGCCGGTCTCGGCGGCGCCGCCGTCGCCGCCGTCACCCTGGCGGGCACCGTCGAGAACCTGCTGCTCGGGCTGGTGCTGGTGGTCGCCTCCGGGACCAGCGTCGGGATCTCCCGTGCCCTCGGCGCCGGCGACCGGGCCGAGGCCGCCCGTACCGCCCGCGCGGCCGTGCGGCTCTGCGTCGCGGGCAGTACCGTGCTCGCCGTCCCCGGCTTCCTGCTGCGCGACCGGCTGGCCGGCGCCTTCCTGGACGGCGAGGCCGCCGCGCACGCCGCCGAGTACTTCACCGTCGCGTTCCCGGCCTTCGCGCTCTTCTTCGGCCAACGCGTCGCCGACGAACTGTTCAAGGGCGCGGGCGACACCCGCACCCCGATGCGGATCGCCCTGCTCTCCAACGCGCTGCTCCTGCTCCTCGATCCGCTGCTCATCCTCGGTGCCGGTCCGCTGCCCGCCCTCGGCGTGCCGGGTGCGGCGCTCGCCCTGGCCCTCTCCCGGTCGATCGCCCTCGGCGTCACCCTGCGACTGCGGTGCGGGCCGCGCCGACCGGCCGGGCCGCTCGCGGGACCGGAGTCGGGGCCGCGGACGGGACCGCAGCCGGGCTCCCAGCCGGGACCGAAGCCGGGCGCGCAGTCCGGACCGCAGCCGCGCGACGCCGACGGAACCGGGGGCGTCGGCGCGGCGGCGGTACGGATCCTGCGCGCGGGCGCACCGTTCGGCCTGGACTTCACAGCCCGGATGGCCGTCGGAACCGCCCAACTCGGCCTGGTCGCGGGCTTCGGCGTCGCGGCCGTGGCCGGATACGGCCTCGGCTACCGCGTACTGCTCGTCGTCACCATGGCCTTCTACGCCCTGCGCCAGGCCGCCGCCATCGAGGCCGCCCGCCTGGCCGGCGCGGGGGAGGGCGCCGCACTGCGGGCCCTGCACCGTGCCACCGGGCGCCTCGCCGCGCTGCTCGGTTCGGTGGCGGCGACCCTGTCCGTGACGCTCGCCGGACCGCTGAGCGCACTCCTCACCGAGGACCGGGCGGTGGCCGCCCAGTCCGCCGGCTTCCTGCGCGCCTCGGCGCTCCACCTGGTGCCGTACGCACTGGTGGTGGCCCTCGGCGGCGTGCACCAGGCGGCGGGCGCCGGCTCCCGGTCGGTGGTCTCCGTGCTGCTCGGCCTCGGGGCCCAACTCGCCGCCTCGGCAACGCTGTCGGGGCCGCTGGGAGTGTCGGGGTGTGGCTCGGTCCGGCGGTGGGCGCGGCCGTGCAGCTCGCGCTGCTCGCCGCCTTCGCGCGGCCCCGGCGTTCACGCACGACGGGCGGGGACGTGTGCCAGAGTGGGAACCATGGCATTCTCTCCGGACGGGCGGCCGATCCCGCCCCCGCACGCCGCTGAACGCGCCATGCTGGAGGCCTGGTTGGACTTCCAGCGGGCCACACTCGTCCGGAAGGTCGACGGCCTCGACGACCGGCAGGTGCGGCTGGCGGCCGTTCCGCCGTCCACGATGACCCTGCTGGGCCTGGTGCAGCACCTCACCGAGGTCGAACGCAACTGGCACCAGAGGGTGTTCGCCGGCCGTGAGGCGCCGCGTGTCCACGGCGCGGACAACGCCGACGGCTTCGGGCTGGATCCGGAGCGCGGGATGGCCGAGGCGCTGGCGGCCTGGAGGGCGGAGGTCGACCGGGGCCGTGAGCTCATCGCGGACGAGCCGCTGGAGGCGGTCGGCCCGCTCCCCGCGCACGCCGCGTCGGTGCTCGGCGCGGACACCGTCTCGCTGCGCTGGATCCTGATCCACCTGATCGAGGAGTACGCCCGCCACAACGGCCACGCCGACCTGATCCGGGAGAACATCGACGGCGTCACCGGGGTCTGACGGCGCGGGCACGACCGCCCGCCGGCGTCCGTGCCCGCGAGGGTCGCGCGGACGGGCCCGCCCCGGGCAGAATCGACCACATGGACGAAGGCGGCGAGTCGGCCTGTTGGCTGGACCGGGTGTGCCCGGAGTGCGGGCGACTGCGCGAGCGGCCCGGCCCGGGGTCCTGCGAGAACTGTGGCGCGGCCGCCGACCGGGACGCGGCCGATTCCCGGGACGCGGCCGGGCTCCAAGGCCCGGGCGGGGACGACCACGCGAACGGCCGCAGCGACGACGACGGCGACACCGGCCCGACCGTGACCGCGGACCCCGCACACCGGCAAGGCTGAACCCCGGTCCGATCGTCCGTCCGGACGATCGGACCGGGGTGCGGGCCGACGGGGCGGCGCCGGTGACGAGCCACGGAGCCGAGCCACGGAGCCGAGCTGTGGAGCGCAGCCGCTCCTACTGGGGCGGCTGGTCGCGGAACCGGTTCTTCAGCTGCTCCTGGGCGGCGTCGACCTGCCCGCTGTACTTGCCCTGGGTGCGCTGGTCGACGGCGTCGCCCGCCTTGTCGACGGCCTTGTCGGCCTGGTCCTCGTGGCCCTTCAGCAGGTTCTTGAGCTTATCCATCATGGACATCTGGTCACACTCCTGGATGAGACGCCCCCACCACTCCAATATCGTCGCGCGCGCGGCGATCCGCATCCCGCAAGGTGTGCGTAAAGGCTTGGCAACGGGATTCCGGTCATGTCAAATCATGACCCTCACGGCCCGTCGGAAGGAATCGCCTCGATGCCGCGCACCCGCCGCCCCATCGCCCCGCTCGACCGTTCCACCCCCCGCGACCGCGCCACCTCCCCAGGACGCCCGCGAACCGCCGTCACCCGGCGTGGCGCGGGCGCCGCCCTGACCGTCGCGGCCCTGGTCGCCCCGCTGCTGCTGGCCGGCGCCGGCAGCGCCTCGGCCGACCCGGACCCGGCGCGCAAGGGGGCCAAGCTCGCCGCCCGGCTGGTCGGGGCGAGCGATGCCCGGGACGCCCGGGCCACGCTGGCCGCGCTCCAGCTGATCGCGGACCGCAACGGCGGCACCAGGGCGGCCGGTTCGAAGGGACACGACCAGTCCGCGCAGTACGTCTACGACCAGGCGCGACGGGCCGGGCTCAAGGTGTCCCGGCAGGACTTCGTGTACACCTTCTTCGAGGCCCGCTCCGAGCACCTCGACGTGGTCTCCCCGAAGGCCGAGTCGGTCCCGGTGATCGCCATGACGTACTCGGTGAGCGGCCCGGAGGCGGGCCTGACCGCGGACCTGGCGGTCGCGCCGGTGACCGCCACCACCGGCTGCACCCCCGCCGACTACCCGGCGGGCGCCTTCACCGGCAGGATCGCCCTGATCCGGCGCGGCGGGTGCTCCTTCGCCGAGAAGCAGGCCGCGGCGGCCGCCGCGGGCGCGGTCGGGGCGATCGTCTACAACAACACCGAGGGCACCCTCAACGGGACGCTCACCGAGCCGACGGCCGGAAGGATCCCGACCGGGGGGATCACCGCGGCCGCGGGCGAGGCCCTGGCCGCCGAGGCCGCCGCCGGGCCCGTCCGGGTGACCCTGGACATCCGCACCTTCATGGAGCAGCGCAAGACCTGGAACGTCATCGCCGAGACCCGTGGCGGGGACCCGAACAACACCGTGATGGTCGGTGCGCACCTCGACTCCGTCCCCGAGGGGCCGGGCATCAACGACAACGGCTCCGGCACGGCCGGAGTCCTGGAGGTCGCCAGGAACCTCGGCGTCCACCCGGTGAAGAACAAGGTGCGGTTCGCCTGGTGGTCGGCCGAGGAGTTCGGACTCAAGGGCGCCGAGGCGTACGTGAACTCCCTCTCCGACGCGGAGAAGAAGAAGATCGGCCTCTACCTCAACTTCGACATGATCGCTTCCCCCAACTACGCGCAGTTCGTCTACAACGGCTCCGGCAGTGCCGGCGGCGACGCGGGCCCCGAGGGCTCGGCGCAGCTGGAGCGGGACATCAACGGCTACCTGGACGGCCGGGGCCTGCCGCACGACCCGACGGCCTTCGACGGCCGCTCCGACTACGGTCCGTTCATCGACGCGGGCATTCCGGCCGGCGGCACCGACACCGGCGCCGAGAAGGTCAAGTCCCCCGAGCAGGAGGCTCGTTACGGCGGAACGGCCGGTGTCGCCTACGACGCGTGCTACCACAAGGCCTGCGACAACCTGGGCAACATCGACATGGGCGCCTTCGACGTCAACATCGACGTGATCGCGAACGCCGTCGGCACCTATGCCTGGGACCTCTCCTCGCTCCACAAGCCCGTCCCGGCCCAGCGCCCGGCCGCGAAGGCCGCCGGAGGCCCGAGCGGGACCAGCGGCCCGAACGGCACCGGCGGTGACCGCTCCCACCCGGTGACGGCCTGACGCCCGGGTGGGCCCGCCGCTGCTCCCGGCCGGCGGGCCCACCCGGCCGCCCCGCCGTACACCGCCCCGCCCTGCCGTAGGCCGCCCCGCCGTCCGCTCGACCGCCGCACGCGACCGCCCCGTCCGGCACTGCTCCATCCGAGACCTCCCCCGCCATCGCCCCTGGTGGCGCCGGGTGCCGTCACCGTGGCGGAGGCCGCTGACAATCCGGCCGCGGGCCGGTACGGTGCCGCGCGGAGCGCATCCGCCGGGACCCGATGGGTGCGCCGAGCCCGGTCCTGACACCATGGGACCGAGATCACGACACGGTGACATCCTCGGAGGAGTCAGCAACATGAGCACGCACTACGACGTCGTCGTCCTCGGCGCGGGCCCCGGCGGCTACACCGCCGCCGTCCGCTCGGCCCAGCTGGGCCTGAAGGTCGCGGTCATCGAGGCCAAGTACTGGGGCGGCGTCTGCCTCAACGTCGGCTGCATCCCCTCCAAGGCCCTGCTGCGCAACGCCGAGCTCGCCCACATCTTCACCAAGGAGGCCAAGACCTTCGGCATCAAGGTCGAGGGCCAGGTGACCTTCGACTTCGGCGAGGCCTTCCGGCGCAGCCGCTCGGTGGCCGACGGCCGGGTCAAGGGCGTCCACTACCTGATGAAGAAGAACGGCATCACCGAGTACGACGGCTGGGGCACCTTCGTCGACGACCACACCCTCCAGGTCGCGCTCAGCGGCGGCGGCTTCGACGTCGTCACCTTCGACCACTGCGTCATCGCGGCCGGCGCCACCACCCGACTGCTGCCCGGCACCAGCCTGAGCGACCGCGTGGTCACCTACGAGGAGCAGATCCTCACCGAGCAGCTGCCGGAGAGCATCATCATCGCGGGCGCCGGCGCGATCGGCGTCGAGTTCGCCTACGTGCTGCACAACTACGGCGTGAAGGTCACCATCGTCGAGTTCCTGGACCGCGTGGTGCCGCTGGAGGACGTCGAGGTCTCCACCGAACTCGCCAAGCAGTACCGCAAGCTGGGCATCGAGGTGCTGACCTCCACCCGGGTCGAGTCGATCGACGACAGCGACCCGAACGCCAAGGTCCGGGTCACCGTCACCAAGGACGGGCAGCAGCAGGTGCTGGAGGCCGACAAGGTGCTCCAGGCGATCGGCTTCGCGCCGCGGGTCAACGGCTACGGCCTGGAGAACACCGGGGTCAAGCTCACCGACCGCAACGCCATCGCGGTGGACGGCCGCGGCCGCACCAGCGTCGAGCACATCTTCGCGATCGGCGACGTGACCGCCAAGCTGATGCTGGCGCACGCCGCCGAGGCGATGGCCGTGATCGCCGCCGAGACCATCGGCGGGGCGGAGACCATGGAGGTCGACTTCGCCATGATCCCGCGCGCCACCTACTGCCAGCCGCAGATCGCCTCCTTCGGCTACACCGAGGCCCAGGCCCGCGAGCTCGGCCACGACGTGAAGGTGGCCAAGTTCCCGTTCACCGCCAACGGCAAGGCGCACGGCCTGGGCCACCCGATCGGCTTCGTCAAGGTGATCAGCGACAACCGGCACGGTGAGCTGCTCGGCGCCCACCTGATCGGCCCCGAGGTCACCGAGCTGCTGCCGGAGCTGACGCTGGCCCAGCAGTGGGACCTGACCGTCCACGAGGTCGCCCGCAACGTGCACGCCCACCCGACCCTGGGCGAGGCGGTCAAGGAGGCCATCCACGGCCTCGCCGGTCACATGATCAACATGTGACGCACCGTCCCGGACGCGCCGCGCCCCGCCGAGCGGCCGCTCGGCGGGGCGCGGCGCGTCCGGGACGGTGCGTCACATGTTGATCATGTGACCGGCGAGGCCGTGGATGGCCTCCTTGACCGCCTCGCCCAGGGTCGGGTGGGCGTGCACGTTGCGGGCGACCTCGTGGACGGTCAGGTCCCACTGCTGGGCCAGCGTCAGCTCCGGCAGCAGCTCGGTGACCTCGGGGCCGATCAGGTGGGCGCCGAGCAGCTCACCGTGCCGGTTGTCGCTGATCACCTTGACGAAGCCGATCGGGTGGCCCAGGCCGTGCGCCTTGCCGTTGGCGGTGAACGGGAACTTGGCCACCTTCACGTCGTGGCCGAGCTCGCGGGCCTGGGCCTCGGTGTAGCCGAAGGAGGCGATCTGCGGCTGGCAGTAGGTGGCGCGCGGGATCATGGCGAAGTCGACCTCCATGGTCTCCGCCCCGCCGATGGTCTCGGCGGCGATCACGGCCATCGCCTCGGCGGCGTGCGCCAGCATCAGCTTGGCGGTCACGTCGCCGATCGCGAAGATGTGCTCGACGCTGGTGCGGCCGCGGCCGTCCACCGCGATGGCGTTGCGGTCGGTGAGCTTGACCCCGGTGTTCTCCAGGCCGTAGCCGTTGACCCGCGGCGCGAAGCCGATCGCCTGGAGCACCTTGTCGGCCTCCAGCACCTGCTGCTGCCCGTCCTTGGTGACGGTGACCCGGACCTTGGCGTTCGGGTCGCTGTCGTCGATCGACTCGACCCGGGTGGAGGTCAGCACCTCGATGCCCAGCTTGCGGTACTGCTTGGCGAGTTCGGTGGAGACCTCGACGTCCTCCAGCGGCACCACGCGGTCCAGGAACTCGACGATGGTGACCTTCACGCCGTAGTTGTGCAGCACGTAGGCGAACTCGACGCCGATCGCGCCGGCGCCCGCGATGATGATGCTCTCCGGCAGCTGCTCGGTGAGGATCTGCTCCTCGTAGGTGACCACGCGGTCGCTCAGGCTGGTGCCGGGCAGCAGTCGGGTGGTGGCGCCGGCCGCGATGACGCAGTGGTCGAAGGTGACGACGTCGAAGCCGCCGCCGCTGAGCGCGACCTGGAGGGTGTGGTCGTCGACGAAGGTGCCCCAGCCGTCGTACTCGGTGATGCCGTTCTTCTTCATCAGGTAGTGGACGCCCTTGACCCGGCCGTCGGCCACCGAGCGGCTGCGCCGGAAGGCCTCGCCGAAGTCGAAGGTCACCTGGCCCTCGACCTTGATGCCGAAGGTCTTGGCCTCCTTGGTGAAGATGTGGGCGAGCTCGGCGTTGCGCAGCAGGGCCTTGGAGGGGATGCAGCCGACGTTGAGGCAGACGCCGCCCCAGTACTTGGCCTCGATGACCGCGACCTTCAGGCCCAGCTGGGCCGAGCGGACGGCGGCGGTGTAGCCGCCGGGGCCCGCGCCGAGGACGACGACGTCGTAGTGCGTGCTCATGTTGCTGACTCCTCCGAGGATGTCACCGTGTCGTGATCTCGGTCCCATGGTGTCAGGACCGGGCTCGGCGCACCCATCGGGTCCCGGCGGATGCGCTCCGCGCGGCACCGTACCGGCCCGCGGCCGGATTGTCAGCGGCCTCCGCCACGGTGACGGCACCCGGCGCCACCAGGGGCGATGGCGGGGGAGGTCTCGGATGGAGCAGTGCCGGACGGGGCGGTCGCGTGCGGCGGTCGAGCGGACGGCGGGGCGGCCTACGGCAGGGCGGGGCGGTGTACGGCGGGGCGGCCGGGTGGGCCCGCCGGCCGGGAGCAGCGGCGGGCCCACCCGGGCGTCAGGCCGTCACCGGGTGGGAGCGGTCACCGCCGGTGCCGTTCGGGCCGCTGGTCCCGCTCGGGCCTCCGGCGGCCTTCGCGGCCGGGCGCTGGGCCGGGACGGGCTTGTGGAGCGAGGAGAGGTCCCAGGCATAGGTGCCGACGGCGTTCGCGATCACGTCGATGTTGACGTCGAAGGCGCCCATGTCGATGTTGCCCAGGTTGTCGCAGGCCTTGTGGTAGCACGCGTCGTAGGCGACACCGGCCGTTCCGCCGTAACGAGCCTCCTGCTCGGGGGACTTGACCTTCTCGGCGCCGGTGTCGGTGCCGCCGGCCGGAATGCCCGCGTCGATGAACGGACCGTAGTCGGAGCGGCCGTCGAAGGCCGTCGGGTCGTGCGGCAGGCCCCGGCCGTCCAGGTAGCCGTTGATGTCCCGCTCCAGCTGCGCCGAGCCCTCGGGGCCCGCGTCGCCGCCGGCACTGCCGGAGCCGTTGTAGACGAACTGCGCGTAGTTGGGGGAAGCGATCATGTCGAAGTTGAGGTAGAGGCCGATCTTCTTCTTCTCCGCGTCGGAGAGGGAGTTCACGTACGCCTCGGCGCCCTTGAGTCCGAACTCCTCGGCCGACCACCAGGCGAACCGCACCTTGTTCTTCACCGGGTGGACGCCGAGGTTCCTGGCGACCTCCAGGACTCCGGCCGTGCCGGAGCCGTTGTCGTTGATGCCCGGCCCCTCGGGGACGGAGTCGAGGTGCGCACCGACCATCACGGTGTTGTTCGGGTCCCCGCCACGGGTCTCGGCGATGACGTTCCAGGTCTTGCGCTGCTCCATGAAGGTGCGGATGTCCAGGGTCACCCGGACGGGCCCGGCGGCGGCCTCGGCGGCCAGGGCCTCGCCCGCGGCCGCGGTGATCCCCCCGGTCGGGATCCTTCCGGCCGTCGGCTCGGTGAGCGTCCCGTTGAGGGTGCCCTCGGTGTTGTTGTAGACGATCGCCCCGACCGCGCCCGCGGCGGCCGCCGCGGCCTGCTTCTCGGCGAAGGAGCACCCGCCGCGCCGGATCAGGGCGATCCTGCCGGTGAAGGCGCCCGCCGGGTAGTCGGCGGGGGTGCAGCCGGTGGTGGCGGTCACCGGCGCGACCGCCAGGTCCGCGGTCAGGCCCGCCTCCGGGCCGCTCACCGAGTACGTCATGGCGATCACCGGGACCGACTCGGCCTTCGGGGAGACCACGTCGAGGTGCTCGGAGCGGGCCTCGAAGAAGGTGTACACGAAGTCCTGCCGGGACACCTTGAGCCCGGCCCGTCGCGCCTGGTCGTAGACGTACTGCGCGGACTGGTCGTGTCCCTTCGAACCGGCCGCCCTGGTGCCGCCGTTGCGGTCCGCGATCAGCTGGAGCGCGGCCAGCGTGGCCCGGGCGTCCCGGGCATCGCTCGCCCCGACCAGCCGGGCGGCGAGCTTGGCCCCCTTGCGCGCCGGGTCCGGGTCGGCCGAGGCGCTGCCGGCGCCGGCCAGCAGCAGCGGGGCGACCAGGGCCGCGACGGTCAGGGCGGCGCCCGCGCCACGCCGGGTGACGGCGGTTCGCGGGCGTCCTGGGGAGGTGGCGCGGTCGCGGGGGGTGGAACGGTCGAGCGGGGCGATGGGGCGGCGGGTGCGCGGCATCGAGGCGATTCCTTCCGACGGGCCGTGAGGGTCATGATTTGACATGACCGGAATCCCGTTGCCAAGCCTTTACGCACACCTTGCGGGATGCGGATCGCCGCGCGCGCGACGATATTGGAGTGGTGGGGGCGTCTCATCCAGGAGTGTGACCAGATGTCCATGATGGATAAGCTCAAGAACCTGCTGAAGGGCCACGAGGACCAGGCCGACAAGGCCGTCGACAAGGCGGGCGACGCCGTCGACCAGCGCACCCAGGGCAAGTACAGCGGGCAGGTCGACGCCGCCCAGGAGCAGCTGAAGAACCGGTTCCGCGACCAGCCGCCCCAGTAGGAGCGGCTGCGCTCCACAGCTCGGCTCCGTGGCTCGGCTCCGTGGCTCGTCACCGGCGCCGCCCCGTCGGCCCGCACCCCGGTCCGATCGTCCGGACGGACGATCGGACCGGGGTTCAGCCTTGCCGGTGTGCGGGGTCCGCGGTCACGGTCGGGCCGGTGTCGCCGTCGTCGTCGCTGCGGCCGTTCGCGTGGTCGTCCCCGCCCGGGCCTTGGAGCCCGGCCGCGTCCCGGGAATCGGCCGCGTCCCGGTCGGCGGCCGCGCCACAGTTCTCGCAGGACCCCGGGCCGGGCCGCTCGCGCAGTCGCCCGCACTCCGGGCACACCCGGTCCAGCCAACAGGCCGACTCGCCGCCTTCGTCCATGTGGTCGATTCTGCCCGGGGCGGGCCCGTCCGCGCGACCCTCGCGGGCACGGACGCCGGCGGGCGGTCGTGCCCGCGCCGTCAGACCCCGGTGACGCCGTCGATGTTCTCCCGGATCAGGTCGGCGTGGCCGTTGTGGCGGGCGTACTCCTCGATCAGGTGGATCAGGATCCAGCGCAGCGAGACGGTGTCCGCGCCGAGCACCGACGCGGCGTGCGCGGGGAGCGGGCCGACCGCCTCCAGCGGCTCGTCCGCGATGAGCTCACGGCCCCGGTCGACCTCCGCCCTCCAGGCCGCCAGCGCCTCGGCCATCCCGCGCTCCGGATCCAGCCCGAAGCCGTCGGCGTTGTCCGCGCCGTGGACACGCGGCGCCTCACGGCCGGCGAACACCCTCTGGTGCCAGTTGCGTTCGACCTCGGTGAGGTGCTGCACCAGGCCCAGCAGGGTCATCGTGGACGGCGGAACGGCCGCCAGCCGCACCTGCCGGTCGTCGAGGCCGTCGACCTTCCGGACGAGTGTGGCCCGCTGGAAGTCCAACCAGGCCTCCAGCATGGCGCGTTCAGCGGCGTGCGGGGGCGGGATCGGCCGCCCGTCCGGAGAGAATGCCATGGTTCCCACTCTGGCACACGTCCCCGCCCGTCGTGCGTGAACGCCGGGGCCGCGCGAAGGCGGCGAGCAGCGCGAGCTGCACGGCCGCGCCCACCGCCGGACCGAGCCACACCCCGACACTCCCAGCGGCCCCGACAGCGTTGCCGAGGCGGCGAGTTGGGCCCCGAGGCCGAGCAGCACGGAGACCACCGACCGGGAGCCGGCGCCCGCCGCCTGGTGCACGCCGCCGAGGGCCACCACCAGTGCGTACGGCACCAGGTGGAGCGCCGAGGCGCGCAGGAAGCCGGCGGACTGGGCGGCCACCGCCCGGTCCTCGGTGAGGAGTGCGCTCAGCGGTCCGGCGAGCGTCACGGACAGGGTCGCCGCCACCGAACCGAGCAGCGCGGCGAGGCGCCCGGTGGCACGGTGCAGGGCCCGCAGTGCGGCGCCCTCCCCCGCGCCGGCCAGGCGGGCGGCCTCGATGGCGGCGGCCTGGCGCAGGGCGTAGAAGGCCATGGTGACGACGAGCAGTACGCGGTAGCCGAGGCCGTATCCGGCCACGGCCGCGACGCCGAAGCCCGCGACCAGGCCGAGTTGGGCGGTTCCGACGGCCATCCGGGCTGTGAAGTCCAGGCCGAACGGTGCGCCCGCGCGCAGGATCCGTACCGCCGCCGCGCCGACGCCCCCGGTTCCGTCGGCGTCGCGCGGCTGCGGTCCGGACTGCGCGCCCGGCTTCGGTCCCGGCTGGGAGCCCGGCTGCGGTCCCGTCCGCGGCCCCGACTCCGGTCCCGCGAGCGGCCCGGCCGGTCGGCGCGGCCCGCACCGCAGTCGCAGGGTGACGCCGAGGGCGATCGACCGGGAGAGGGCCAGGGCGAGCGCCGCACCCGGCACGCCGAGGGCGGGCAGCGGACCGGCACCGAGGATGAGCAGCGGATCGAGGAGCAGGAGCAGCGCGTTGGAGAGCAGGGCGATCCGCATCGGGGTGCGGGTGTCGCCCGCGCCCTTGAACAGTTCGTCGGCGACGCGTTGGCCGAAGAAGAGCGCGAAGGCCGGGAACGCGACGGTGAAGTACTCGGCGGCGTGCGCGGCGGCCTCGCCGTCCAGGAAGGCGCCGGCCAGCCGGTCGCGCAGCAGGAAGCCGGGGACGGCGAGCACGGTACTGCCCGCGACGCAGAGCCGCACGGCCGCGCGGGCGGTACGGGCGGCCTCGGCCCGGTCGCCGGCGCCGAGGGCACGGGAGATCCCGACGCTGGTCCCGGAGGCGACCACCAGCACCAGCCCGAGCAGCAGGTTCTCGACGGTGCCCGCCAGGGTGACGGCGGCGACGGCGGCGCCGCCGAGACCGGCCACCCAGAGGGCGCCGATCACCGAGGCGATCACCCCGGAGAGCAGTTCCGCGTAGACGGGCACCGCCAGTGACACGAGCCGGCCCGACCGTCCACGCACCTGTCCGCGCATGTCTCCTCTTCTCGCCTCGATTCGAGTTACCGCGAATAGAGATACATCGTTTCGAGGCACATCGATAAGAGGTAACATGGCCGCTCCACAGGGCGCACTCCGACCGAAGGGCTCCAGCCGTGTTGACGCTCGCGATCCTCGGCTTCCTGTACGACCAGCCGCTGCACGGCTACGAGCTCAAGGCCCGGATCACCGGGCTGACCGGCCACGTCCGACCGGTCAGCGACGGCGCGCTCTACCCCGCCATCGCCCGACTGGAGAAGGCCGGGCTGCTCCACCGCCGCACGGAACCCGGCAGCGGCGCCGCACCGCGGCAGACGCTGGAGCTGACGGCCGAGGGCCGGGCCGAACTGCTGCGCCGGCTGGCCGACCCGGAACAGGCCGAGATCACCGACCAGATCCGCTTCTTCACCGTCACCACCTTCCTGCACCACCTCGCCGACCCGTCACGGCAGGCCGCCGTCCTCCGCCGCCGGCTGGACTTCCTGGACGCGCCGAGCAGCTTCTTCTACGACGGAGCGGGGCGGCCGGTGACCACCGAGAGCGAACCGAACCCGTTCCGGCGTGGGATGCTGCTCGTCGCCCGGGCCTCGACGGCGGCCGAGCGGGCCTGGCTGACCGGAACCATCGCGGAGCTCGAACGCCCGGGCGGCGCGGGCTCCTCGGGAACCCCCGGCGCGGAGGCGGAACCGCCGCCCTCGGAACGCTAGACCGACCAGGCGGATCGAGAGCGGAAACGAAGGCGCACACCCCTGCCGAACGGCAGAGCGAAGAAGCGGATTCATGCCGTTCCGCACCTGGTTCCCCACGGGACCGACGTCGCTATGATGATCCGCCTCACGTCCTCGGCAGTCCCCCTCCGACGTGATCCGCCACCGCGCCCCGCCGTCCCCCTGGAGGCCGCCGTGCCCACTTCCGAGACCGCAGCCCCAACCGCGCCGCTGAAGCGGGACGACATTCCCGGCTGGTTCTTCAGTCTCGACCGGGCCGCCTTCAGCCAACTGCTGTCCGCCCAGACCGCGGCCGGCGTCACCGGCGACATCCTGGAGCTCGGCAGCTACCTCGGGCGCAGCGCCGTCCTGCTCGGCGACCACCTGCGGGAGGGCGAGCGACTGACGGTCTGCGACCTGTTCGACTCCGAGGCGGGCGACGCCGACAACGCCGCCGAGATGAACATGTCCTACCGCAGGACCCTCACCCGCAGCGCCTTCGAGGCCAACTACCTCGCCTTCCACGGCGAGCTGCCCGAGATAGTGCAGGCCCCCACCTCGGTGCTGGCCGACGGCCGCATCCGCCCGGGGAGCTGCCGCTTCGTCCACGTCGACGCCTCCCACCTCTACGAACACGTCGCCGGGGACATCGCCGTGGCCCGCACCGCGCTCGCCGAGGACGGCCTGGTCGCCCTGGACGACTACCGCTCGGAACACACTCCGGGCGTCTCCGCCGCGGTCTGGGAGGCGGTCTTCACCAAAGGGCTGCGGCCCGTCCTGCTCACCCCGATGAAGTTCTACGGCACCTGGGGCGACGCGGCGGCGGCCCAGGCGGTCCTGCGGGAGCGCGACTGGTCGGCCGAGGGGTACACCGTCGACGAGGACACCATCGCCGGCGCCCGGGTGATGCGCCTCAACTACCAGGTGAAGGCCCCGGTCCGCTCCACCTCGCGCCGGCTGGCCCTGGAGCTGCTGCCCCCGGTCGCCACCAAGGCCACCCGCCGGATGCTGCGGACGCTGCGCGAACGCCGCGCCGCCCCGCCGGTCCCCAACGTCTGACGCCGCCACCGGCGCCCCCGCCCGCTCCCGGACCTTCGCCGGGGCCCGTCCCTCACCGGACGGGCCCCGGCGTCGTGTTCGCCCGTTCACGCCCGTTCGCGCCGGCCCCGGGCGGCATGTCCCGCAGCGTCCTTATTTATCGGATCACCCGCTTTTCCGCATTTCCTATTGTCTTCGCCACTTCACTCTAACGAGGGAATCTCGCTTAAAGATTTGCCCACAGAACGTTAAAGGGCGCATAGTGATGACACCTCAGTTCGGTCTGGTGAACACCAAGTTCAGGCAAAGTCATCCCCAGCGAGGAGAAGACCTTGTTCCACGGAAACACGGCATTGAACAACCCCGGGCGGCGGCTGCGCGCGGAGATCGCGAGCCCGGGAACGACGCCGCTGATCGGCGTCTACGACATGTACTCGGCGTCCATCGCGGCCGAGCACTACGACGGCATGTTCGTCTCCGGCTTCGGCTTCGCCGCCTCCTACTACGGGCTGCCCGACATCGGCTTCATCGCCTGGCCCGACATGGTGAACTTCGTCGAACGACTGCGCGGGGCCTTCCCCCGGCACCACCTGCTCGTCGACATCGACGACGGCTACGTCGATCCGGAGGTGGCCTGCCACGTCGTGCGCCGGCTCGAACGGATCGGTGCGTCCGGGGTGATCCTCGAGGACCAGAAGCGGCCGCGCCGCTGCGGGCACGCCGAGGGCAAGCTGGTGCTGCCGCTGGAGGAGTACCTGGAGAAGCTGGAGCTCGTCCTCGCCAACCGGACGGACTTGGTGGTGGTCGCCCGCACCGACGCCACCGAGGAGGACGACATCCTGCGCCGGGCCCGGGCGCTCGCCGCCACGGACGCCGACGTGGTGCTGGTCGACGGTGTGCGCAGCGAGGACTGGATCCGCCGGATCCGCCGGGTGGTCGGTGACGACAAGCCGCTGCTGTTCAACCAGATCGCGGGGGGCAAGTCGCCCCGGTTGTCGCTCTCGGAGCTGTCGGAGCTGGGGGTGGACGTGGCCATCTACAGCACGCCCTGCCTGTTCGCCGCGCACCGGGCGGTGGACGAGGCGCTGATCGGGCTGAAGAACGCCGACGGACGGCTGCCGGCCCCGGCCGTGGGGCGTGAACAGGTCGGGGTGCGGGAGTCCACCGAGCTGCTGGAGCGGAACATCGCGCGTTCCAGCGGGCTGATGGCGGTGACGGCGTGAACCCCGGGCTGAACGGCCCCGCCCCTCCCCCGGCGGCCACCGTTCTGCGGGCCACCGCGCTGGGGCTCGCCGGCGCGTGCGCTCTGATCGCCGGGGCCGCGACGCCCGCGGCGGCCGGGGGCTCCCTGATCACCGTCGTGGACAACTCCCACGCCGACTCCTGGCTGGAGGTCGACCGCACGGCGAACCTCCAGAACGGCAGCGGCTCGGCGGGTAGCGATCACGACGGCGCCGGCTCGCTGGTCGGTGGGCTGCTCGGGCCGGGTTCCTCCTCCGGGCCCTCCCTTCGCCCGGCGACGGGAGGCGGCCCGTGACGGACCGCCTGGCGCGCCCGGAGCAGCCACCAGGGCTCCGGGCGCTCGGGGGAGGCGCACGCGGGGGCCGGGCGCGGACGTGGCGCGGTTCCGGCTCGCACGCCCGCAGACGGCTGCCCCGCTGGCTGGACCCGTACATGGCGGCGCTGGCCGGGACGGTCGGGCTGGCCGCGCTGTTCCCGGCCTCAGGTGCCTCGGCGCGCGTCGCCGGGGCGGCCTGCGACCTCGCGGTGGCGCTGCTGTTCTTCCTCTACGGCGCCCGGCTGTCCACCCGCGAGACGCTGGCCGGGCTGCGCCACCTGCGGCTGCACGGGCTGGTGCTGGCAGCCACCTTCGTCCTCTTCCCGCTGCTCGGCGTGGCCACCGCACTGCTCACTCCGGTCCCGCTGACCGGGCCGTTGCAGACCGGGGTGCTGTTCCTCTGTCTGGTGCCCTCGACGGTGCAGTCCTCGGTGGCGCTCGCCGGCGCCGCCGGGGGCGACGTCCCGGCGGCGATCTGCGCGGGCACCTACTCCAGCCTGGCGGGCCTGGTGCTGACGCCGCTGCTGGCGGCCTGGCTGCTGGGTTCGCACACCGAGCTGTCCGCCGACGGGCTGCTGCGGATCGGGGTGCAGCTGCTCGCGCCGTTCCTGCTCGGGCAGTTGCTGCGGCCGTGGCTCGGGGGTCCGCTGTCCCGGCACAAACGGGTCCTCGCCCCGGTGGACCGCGGGTCGATCCTGCTGGTCGTCTACACCGCGTTCAGTGCGGCGGTGTCCCAGGGCATCTGGGGCCTGGCGACCCCGCTCGCCCTGCTCGGACTGCTCGCGGTGCTGCTCGCCCTGCTCGCCGCCGCCCTGGCGGCCACCGGGCTCGGCGCGCGGCTGGCGGGGCTCGACCGGCCGGGCACCATCGCGGCGGTGCTGTGCGGTTCGCAGAAGAGCCTGGCCAGCGGTCTGCCGATGGCCACCGTCCTGTTCGGGACGCAAGCCGGGCTGATGGTGCTGCCGCTGATGCTCTACCACCAGCTCCAGCTGATCGTCGGCACCGTCCTCGCCGGCCGCTGGTCGCGGGCGCCCACCGCCCGCGCCACCGCGGACCCGGCACCGCCCGCGATCACCGGTCCGGCCGCTCCGCCGTCGGCCGGCTGATCCCCTGCGCCATGCCCGGTCGGCGGGCCGGCCGGGCATGGCGCAGGGGCCGAAGCCCGTTCGGCCGGCCGCCGATCGCTCCCCGCCGTCGTGCAGGTGCCCGAGCGGGTGCCCGAGCGCCTCGCCGGCCTGGCCGGCCATGGCCCCGGTACCGTCCATGTCGGGGCGCGGCCCTGGCGGGCGGGGGCCCTCACTCAGCCGCCTTCGGCGGGGGTGCTGAGGGTGGCGGTCGGGAGAGTGGGCAACGGGCCGGCCGGCGGCACCGTCCAGGCGGCCGGATCCGGGGCGAACGGGCCGAGGCGGTCGAGGAGTTGGGCGAGGGCGAGGCTCCGGGCCCGGTCCATCCACCGGTGGGTGGCCTCGTCGACGACACCGAGCCGCCGCGCGTGGGCGTACTCGTCCTCGTCCTTCCATTGGTACGCCGACAGATCGGGGGTGATCACGAGGTCCAGGAAGAGGTCGAGGGTGTCGATGCCGATGGCCGTCCGACGGTACGGGCGCTCGAAGTTGACGTACCAGCGCAGCGGGCGGCCGTCGGGCGTCAGGAAGCGGTGCACGCTGAACGGCGCTCCGGCGGTGAAGCGGCTGAGCACCACCGTGTCGCGCCAGGTCCAGTGGTCGAGTTCCCACCGGCCGGTGGCGAGGTCCTCGATGCAGCCGAGGCGTCCGGCGTCGTCGTCGGCGCGCGTGGCGGCGGTCCAGCGGGCCGGGGCCAGGGTCTCCGTGCCCGGGCGGACGGTGAGGGTCAGGGTGGCGCCGTCGTCCGCGAGCACGGCGCAGGGCGTGGCCGACCAGACCCTGCCCCGCGCGACGTCCCGCCGCACGGCGGTGCCGCCCGGGGCGAAGACGGGAGCAGCCGGGGCCGTCATCGGATGTAGTAGGCCCGGTTGTGGGCGGCGACCGGCGGGGACTGGTACGTCCAGACCCCGACGGCCGGGGCGTCGGCAATCAGGTGGGCCAGGTCGCGGGCGGACTCCTCGGCGGGGTTGCCGAGGTCGAGCCGGACGCGGTCGGCGGTGCGGTCGTCCAGGGCGTAGTAGCGGTAGGGCTGGTAGACGTTGAGCGGTCCGGCCAGCAGCTTGCCCTCGTCGTCGGTGCCGTAGCCGGTGATCGGGGTGTTGTTGACGGCCTCAGGGGTGAGGCCGGCCAGATCCACGTCCAGGGCGAGGAGTTCCTCGTCGTGGCGGCTCAGCCCGTCCGGCCCGAGGGTGGCCCGGCGGCAGGAGACCGACCAGCGTTCGCGGACCTCGGGCGCGTTGAGCGAGGGCAGGGTGGTCTCGAACCAGCCCGGGTGCTTGGGCTCGGCGTAGAGCAGGCGGCCGGCGTCGATGGCGAGCGGGTTGTCGCAGAGCACGTGCAGCCGGGCGATGCCGAGCAGCTTGGTCTGGTCGTAACCCCGGGCGTACTGGCCGTAGCTGACCGCCGGGATCCGCTCCTCGGCGAAGATCGGATGGGCGATCAGATTGATCTCCAGCTCCTGGGTGATGCCACCGCCGTTCGGATACTGGGCGAAGTAGAGCTGGTAGTTGAGCGAGACGCAGGCGCCGCCGTCGAAGGCCGCGGCGTTCAGGCCGGGGTGGCGCTTGGCGAGCAGTTCGCGCGCCCGCGCACGGTCGACCAGGTAGTCGACTCCGATGTTGTGCAGCGCACCGTAGTGGAAGGGCAGGTGGTACGGCTCCGGTACGGGCGGGAGCGGCAGGCCGGTCATGGGGACTCCGAGGACGTGGGCGAGGGAGACGGTGCGGGCGAGGACGCGGACGAGGGGGCGGACGAGGGGGCGGCGGCGGGCGAGGGCGGGCCGGGGCGGCGGGGCACCGCCGGGCGGTGCAGCTCCAGCAGGTCGCGGTGCATCCGCTCGGCGCTGCGCAGCGCGAGGGCGGCCATGGTGAGGGAGGGGTTGGAGGTCCCGAGGGAGGGCATCGAGCCGCAGCCGACGGCGTACAGGTTGGGGTGGTCCCAGCACCGCTGCCAGTGGTCGACCACCGAGTTCGCGGGCGAGTCGCCCATGACGTGGGTGCCGCCGGCGTGGCCCGCGCCCCGGTAGCCGTGGACGGTTCCCCGGTGTTCGATCCGGCCCGGCCATCCGGCCGCCGGGTAGGCGGTGTGGTCCTCCGCGCCGAGCAGCGCGAACAGCTGGTCGGAGACGGCCCGGGCGGAGGCCATCCCCTCGCGGATGTACTCCGAGAGGTCGTACTGGACGGCCGGGCCGGGCAGGCCGAGCGGGTCGCGCCGGTCCCGGTCGAGGGTGACCCGGTTGGCCGGGTCGGCGGGCTGCTCCAGTTCGAACTGGAGCGAGAACTGACGGCCCAGCCGGTCACCGAGCAGCTCGCGGAGCTCCTTTCCCCGTAAGCCCGCCGCGAGCAGCGCCGCCGCCTCGGCCTCCGGCGCGCCACCCGCCCAGGACCAGCCCCAGTTGCCGATCTCGATCCGGAACGGCGCCCGGTGCTCGCGCCCGGGGCCGAAGCGGAACGCCTCCAGCCCACTGGTGGACCCGGGCCCGCGGTAGGGGCCGACCGGGCGGGGCATCAGTCCCCAGGTGAGCAGGGCCGGGTGGTCCATCAGGTTCCTGCCGACCTGGTCGCTGCGGTTGGCCAGGCCGGAGAGGAGCAGCAGCCGGGCGTTCTCGATCGCGTGGGCGGCGAGGACGACCAGGTCCGCTGTCACCCGGTGGGTCGTACCGCCCGCGTGGTACTCGACTTCCCTGGCGCGCCCGGTCTCCGGGTCGGCAGACACCCGGCTGACGACGGCCTCGGTGCGCAGTTCGACCCCGGCGGCCCAGCGGGCCTGGGTGCGCAGCGGGGTGTACTTGGCCCCGCTCGGGCAGGCCGGGACGCAGCCGGAGCTGCCCGCGCAGAGCGGTCCGTCGGCGGACCCGGGCGTGGTCGGTACGCCGTTGCGGGCGTGCGGGGTGGTCGTGACGGCGAGCCGGGCCGGAGCGGGGAGGGCCGGGTCGCGGGCGGTCCGTCCGTCGAGGGCTCGGGCCAGCTGCCGGTCGAGGTAGCTGGCGGGGACGGCCCGCATCGGGAAGTCGTAGCCCTCCGGGATGGGCAGTCCGACGGCACGGCGCTGTTCCTCGGCGTCGGCGGCGACGCCGAGTTCCCGTTCGGCCTCGCGGTAGTGGGGTTCCAGGTCGTGGTAGCCGATCGGCCAGTTGCGGCCGTGGCCGAGGTCGCCGGTGCGGAAGTCCTCGGGGTGCATCCGCGGGGTGAGCCCGGTCCAGAGCAGTCCGGTGCCGCCGTTGGCTCGCAGGTAGCCGCTGGCGTAGGGCAGCGGCCCGTACTGGCGCAGGTGCCCGGTGGCGGTGAACCCGCCGTCCGGGTTCCCGGTCAGGTCGGTGACGTCGGGTGAGGGCGCCTCGGGGTTGTGGGGGTAGGGCGAGGTGGGCGGTCCGCCGCCGGCCGCGCGGTGGGCGGTGGAGGCCTCGGCGCCGGTGGGTGCGGCCCGTCCGGCCTCCAGGACGAGGACCCGCCAGCCCTGCGCGCCCAGGCGGTGGGCGACCAGGGTCCCGGCGAAGCCCGCGCCGACCACGACGGCGTCCCAGTGGGCGCTCACCGGCCCTCGCCTCCGGGCGCCGCGCTGCGACGGGGCACCCCGGGCTCGCTCCGCCGGTCGGCCCGGCCCGGTTCCTCCGCCCCTCGGGGTGTCGCGGCCCAGCTGCCGTGCCCGGGGGCGGCGGAGCCGGGCGGGGCGGCGTGGAAGGTCCGCCAGACCAGTCCCTGGTCGTGGGCGCGGGCGGAGGAGGGCGCCTCGCCGGGCCAGGCGCCGACGTACCAGAGGTGGACCAGGGCGTGCTCGTCGCGCACCCGGTGGGCCAGGGTGGTGCGGTGGTGCTCGTCCGCCATGCCGGTGGAGCGCAGCTCGGGGACGTCGAAGCCGGTGAGTTCGGCGCAGACGCGCAGGAACTCGTCCAGGTCGGCCAGGGCGTCGACGTAGGTGTTGGCGACGGGGTCCCAGCGCTCGGCCAGGTCATGGTCGACCGGGCGGTCGTCGGACACGGACACGCGGGCACCCCCACGATCGGAGACGGGTGGCCGAGGCATGACAGGCCGTACGGCGCGACGGACCGCACGGCAGGACAGGCCCCGCAGGGTGGCGGGCCCGGGGCGCCGGTCCGCACCGGACGCCCCTGCCTGCCACCGCGATCCTGCCGCCCGCCCTCACCACCGGAAACGCGTTGCCCGAATCTGCCCGGACTTCGTCGCCCGTTGCCCGGTCGGCCGTCCGTCCCGATCAGTCGGCGTCCGCTTCCGGTCGGCCCAGTGCCCGCACCGCCGCCAGCACGTCCAGGCCCAGCTCCGGGTCGGCGTCCTCGGGCAGGCTGACGGACAGCCGGGTGACCAGGCCCGCGTACCGGCGGTGGATCTCCCCGGCGACCTCCTCGACCGACCCGCAGACCGCGAAGGCGTCGAACACCTCGTCGTCGATCAGCGCGGCCATCTCCGCCCACCGCCCGCGCACCGAGTGGGTATGCAGCTCCTCCTGGAGCCCCTCCCAGCCGTGCTGCGCCAGCACCGGGCGGTAGGCCGGCGTGGAGGCGTAGAAGGCGAGCCGCTCGCGGGTGGCGGCCCGGTTGGCGGCCAGTTCCTCCTCGGTACGGCCGGTGGCCGTGAGCACGTTGCCGACGATCTCGAACGGCCGCGCCGTCCACGCGGCGCCCTCCGCCTCGGCCCGGCCGCGCTCCTCGGTCAGTCCGGGCAGCACCTGCTCGGCCAGGTAGGCGGTGGAGGAGAACGGATGGCTCAGGAAGCCGTCGGCAACCGCCCCCGCGGTCCTGGTCATCAGCGGTCCGACGCCCGCCAGCAGGACCCGCGGCACCCCGGACGGGACCGGGTCCGGCGAGAACACCGGCGTCATCACGGTGTGGGTGTAGAACTCGCCGCGGAAGCGCAGCCGTTCGCCGGTCTGCCAGCTGTGCCAGATCGCCCGCACCGCGTGCACGTACTCGCGCATCCGGGCGGCCGGGCGGTCCCAGGGCATTCCGAAGCGCTTCTCGATGTGCGGCTTGACCTGCGATCCCAGCCCGATGACGGCCCGTCCGCCGGAGGCCGCGTGCAGCCCCCAGGCCTGGTAGGCGAGGGTCATCGGGGTCCTGGCGAAGGCCACCGCGATGCCGGTGGCCAGCTCGATCGACTCCGTCCGGTCGGCCGCGCGGGCGAGCTGGAGGAACGGGTCGTACGCGGTCTCGGCGACCACCAGCCGGTCCATGCCCCGGCGTTCGGCCTGCTCGGCGGCGTCCAGGATGCCCGCCGGGTGTCCGGAGGCGGTGGCGTCGAGGCGGAGGGCGGCGGGTCGGTCCATGGCGGTGCTCCTGGTCGCGGGCGGCGGTGCTACCCGGGTAGCCTGCCACGCCCCGGCCCGCCTCCCGCCTCCCGCCTTCAGTGCCCCGCCTCCTCCGACGCCTCGCCGACCGCTGCCGGTCCCGCCGTCGCCTCACCCGCCGGCGCCGTCCCCTCCGCGCCGCCCGGCGCCGCGAACAGCCGCTCCAGGTGCAGGTCGACGGCGGCGAGCACGGCGGCCGGTCCGACCACGCCCAGTTCGAGCAGCGTGCTGAACCCGGTGAGCGCGAGCAGCAGGTCCGTCTCCACCGCAGGGTCGCGGTCGGCCGGCAGGTGTCCGTCGGCGGCCGCCTGCCGGAGCAGCCGCTCGACCGTCGCCCGCCCCTCGATCAGGCCGCCGCGCGCCCGTGCGTGGACCTCCTCGTCGTGCAGCGCCTCCAGCACGTAGGCGGCACTCATCCGGCTGGTGGCCCGCGCGTCGGCGTGCAGGGGCAGCAGTTCGAGCAGCATCACCCGCAGCACGTCCCGCGGGTGCGGCCGCTCGCCGAGGGCCGCCAGCTCCCGGCCGACCCGCAGCGCGCTCTGCTCGGCGGAGAAGTCCATCGCGAAGGAGAGCATCTGCGCCCGGGAGCCGAAGTAGTGCTGGAGCTGCCCGAGCGAGATGCCGGCCTCCTGCGCGACCTCGCGCATCGTCAGGTGCGTGGCGCCGCGCTGCGCCACGACCCGCCACAGCGCCCTGGCGATCGTCTCGCGGCGTTCCCGGTGGTCGACCTGCTTCGGCATCCGCGCCAGCTCCTCCGACTCGCTCCGCACCCGGCGGACTCTTTTCCATACGCTTGACATAATACAGCCGACCTATAACGTGGTGGGCATTCCGAGGGAGGAGCGTCCACATGTCGGAGCAGCCCGTCGTCCGCACCACCGAAGGACTCGTCCGCGGCCGCTGGGAGCCGCGGCGCGCACCGGAACGCCACCCGGAGCCTCAGGACGACCGGGAACTCGCCGTCTTCCGCGGCATCCGCTACGCCCGGCCGCCCGTCGGGGCCCTCCGCTTCGCCGCCCCCGCCGAGCCCGAGCCCTGGGACGGCGTCCGCGAGGCCACCGCCTTCGGCCCCGTCGTCCCCCAGTCCGGTCCGCTGCCGGCCGAGTCCGCCGGGGCGTCCGAGGCCACCGACTGGCTGACGCTCAACGTCTGCACCCCCGACCCGGGCGCGGGCGGGCTGCCGGTCCTGGTCTGGATCCACGGCGGCGGGTTCATCTCCGGGACCGCCGGCGACCCGCTCTACGACCCGACCGTCCTGGCCTCCGCCGGGCTGGTCGTGGTGAGCGTCAACTACCGCGTGGGCGCCGAGGGCTTCGCCCTGCTGGAGGGCGCCCCGGCCAACCGGGCCTTCCTCGACCAGGTCGCCGCCCTGCGGTGGGTGGCCCGCAACATCGCCCGGTTCGGCGGGGACCCGGACCTGGTGACGGTCGCCGGGCAGTCCGCCGGCGCGGGCTCGGTCGCCGCCCTGCTGACGATGGACCGGGCCCGCGGCCTGTTCCGACGGGCCGTCGCCCACAGCGTGCCGGGCAACCACTGCACCCCGGCCCTGGCCGCCGAGGTCACCGCCGAGCTCGCGAAGCTGCTCGGTACGGCCCCCACCGCCGCCGCGCTGGCCGAGGTGCACCCCTGGCGGCTGGCCTCGGCGGTCACCGAACTGGGCGCCGCCCTGCCCGCCCGGGCGGCCCGCTGGGGCCGGCTGGCGCAGGGCGGCATCGCCACCGTCCCGGTGGTCGACGGCGAGGTCCTGCCGGGCTCGCCCTGGTCGGCCCTCACCGAGGGCGTCGACCTGCTGGTCGGCCACACCCGGGACGAGTTCCGGCTGTTCGCCGTCCTCAGCGGCCGGCACGGCGCCTTCACCGAGGAGGAGGCGCGGCGCACCCTGGAGTTCTTCGCCCCGCACCCGGGCGGCCCGGAGGCCTACCGGTCCGCCTTCCCGGGGGCGACCCCCTCCGAACTCCTGGAGGCCGTCCAGTCGGACGCCCTGTTCCGGGTGCCGTCCCTGCGGCTGGCCGAGGCCAACACGGCCGCCGGCGGCACCTCGCACCTCTTCGAGCTCGCCCTGCCCGCACCCGCGCTCGGCGGCGTCCTCGGCGCCTGCCACGGCCTGGACGTGCCGCTCGCGTTCGGCACCCTGGACGCCCCGCTGGCGCGGCAGTCCCTCGGCGACACGCCCCCGCCGGAGGCGGTCCGGGTCTCCGAGGAGCTGCGGCGGGCCTGGGTCCGGTTCGCCACGACGGGTGACCCGGGCTGGCCCGCCTTCGATCCGGACGGCCTGCTCACCCGGGTCCTGGACGCCCGCTCGCAGACCGTCCGCTACCCGGAGCAGAACGCCCGGCGGATCTGGGCCGGGCATCCGCTGACCGCCTACGACCTGCGCTGACGGCGGGCACCGGCCGGAAGCACCCGCCCCCGGCCGGCCCCCGTCCGGCCGCTACGCCGCCGACCCGTCCAGCAGCTTCAGCAGCCCGGCGGCCACCAGCCCCGAGGAGGCCGGGTTCTGGCCGGTCACCAGGTTGCGGTCGACCACCACGTGCGGCGCCCAGGGCTCGCCCTCCTCGAAGTCCACGCCGATCTCGACCAGCCGGTCCTGGAGCAGCCACGGCGCCCGGTCGGCCAGGCCGGCCTGGGCCTCCTCGGCGTTGGTGAAGCCGGTCGCCCGGTACCCGGCGAAGGGCGAGCCGCTGCTCTCGGCCCGCGCGGCGAGCAGCGCGGCCGGGCCGTGGCAGACCACGCCGAGCGGGCGACCGGAGGCGAGCGCCCGGGTGAGCAGCCGCCCGGAGTCGGGGTCGACCGCCAGGTCCTCCATCGGGCCGTGGCCGCCGGGGTAGAACACGGCGTCGTAGTCGGCCTGGTCGACCTCGGCCAGCACCAGCGGCTGCCGGAACTCGGCGATCTTCGCCAGCTCCTCGGCCATCGCCGGGTCGGTCAGGCTGGCCCCGTCGGCGACCGGGACGACGCCGGCCGGGGTGGCGGCGGTGACCCGGTGGCCGGCCTCGGTGAAGGCCCGGTACGGGACGACCGCCTCCTCCGCCCAGAAGCCGGTCGGGTGCGCGGTGCCGTCGTTCAGGGTCCAGAACTTCGCACCGGTCAGGACGAACAGGATGTCGGCCATGGGGTGTGCCTCCAGGGGTGCCGCGGTCCTCGCCGCGACGGTCCGCCGCGGCGCTCACACCGCCGACGCTAGACGCGCCGGACCCGCGGGAACCAATGGGCCACGCGATGCGAGGCATCGGGATTCCGATGCCTCACCCGGATCGTCGAGCCCGCCGCCCGGCCGCCGGGGTCCCGTACGCTGACGGGCATGAGCGATCGGCCGGTCACCGGCTCCGGCCCGCTGGACCTCAACCAGTTGCGGACCTTCCTCGCCGTGCACCGGGCCGGCTCCTTCACCGCGGCCGCGCACCTGCTGGGCCTGTCCCAGTCCACGGTGACCGCGCAGATCCGGGCGCTGGAGCAGCGGCTCGGCCGGGAGCTGTTCGAACGCCGGGCGCGCGGGGTCAGCCCGCTGCCGTACGCCGACGACCTCGCGGGCCGCCTGGCCGTGCCGCTGGACCAGCTCGCGGACCTGGCCGACGGGCGCGGCGGCGGAGCGCCGGAGCCGGTGCACCTGGCCGGGCCGGCCGAGTTCCTCGGCACCGTCCTGCTCGCGGAGCTGGCCCCGCTGGTCGCGGAGGGCGTCCGGCTGCGGGTGACCAGTGGACTGACCGACCCGCTGCTGGCGGAACTGCGGGCGGGCCGGCACGACCTGGTGGTCGCCACCCGGCGGCCGCCCGGCCGGACGCTGCTCGCCGAACCACTGGCCGACGAGGAGTTCGTGCTGGTCGCCGCCCCGGTCTGGGCCGACCGGCTGGCCGGGCGCGAGCTGCCCGCCGCGCTGACCGAGGTCCCGCTGCTCAGCTATGCCGAGGACCTGCCGATCGCCCGCCGCTACTGGCGCCACGTCTTCGACCGGCGGCTGCACGCCCGGGCGGCGGTCACCGTGCCGGACCTGCGGGCGGTCCTCGCGGCGGTGACCGCGGGCGCGGGCTGGAGCGTGCTGCCCGGCTACCTGTGCCGGGGCGAACTCGCCTCCGGAGCCCTGCGGTTGCTGCACGAGCCCGCCGATCCGCCGATCAACACCGCCTACCTGGTGCGGCGCCCGGCCGGGTCGGCCAACCCGCACGTGGCCCTGGTCCGCGAACGCCTGCTGGCCGCGGCCCGCGCCTTGGGCTGACCGGCCCGCGCGTCGGGCCGGCCGGAGC